>CAZWVC010000083.1:0-14223 GCA_964637245.1 uncultured Desulfocapsaceae bacterium | reverse complement strand
TCTCCATCCTGAAATCCTGGCTGCAGCTCTCCTCCATGATACTGTCGAAGATGTAGAGGAGGTTACGGGCGAGCTGGTAAGAAAAAAATTTGGTCCATATGTCCAGGCAATAGTTGAAGGGTGTACCAAAGTCACCCAGTCATCGGGAGACAAACAGTCACATTATAAACGAATTCATCGCAAGATATTCTCAGGTGCAGCCTCAAGACCTGAAGTTATGTTGGTGAAATTGGCCGATAGACTTCATAATCTTCGAACCTTGAGAGCAATGCCAAAGAGTAAACAGCAGAAGATAGCAGATGAAACACTGGATATCTATGCTCCACTGGCAACTGTTTTTGGCTTATTCAACATGAAACGCGAGATGTACAATCTGGCGTTAACCTATAAATTTCCTAAACAATGGCTTAAGCTCGCTGGCCACATCAAAAAACTGAAAAATGCTACTGATTCTGTTGAAATCATCGAAGAGTTGAGAGGTAATGCTGACACTTTTAATCTAGATGCAAGTGTTGAGTTGCGAGTGAAAGAACTCTGGGCCTACTATGACCACAATAATCGAATTCTCCTTCAGGAAATTGATTTCCCCTATGAAATCCTCATTGTTGTTAATGATACCTACGCCTGCTACAATGCTTTAGGTGTTGTGAACCAAACTTTTCGTCCAATTCCACGAACTATACGTGACTTCATTGCTAACCCTAAGCCAACTGGCTACCAGGGACTTCATGCCCGGGCAATAATCAAAGGACAAAAATATCTATTCAAGATCCGTACTGAAGATATGGCACGCCGCGCTCAGCGTGGGTTGTTTCGTAATTGGAGTTCGAAAAGTGGTAAGCAGCGCCAATTTATTAATGAGCTCAAAGAACTATTTGATGTAATTGGCTCCGATGTCTCGGTTTCGTATCGAGATGTAATCGCAGCAAGCGGAAAGAAGGAGATCTACACCTACACTCCCAAGGGTGATTTAATTTGTCTACCGCTGAATTCAACAGTCCTGGATTTTGCCTTTCGAGTTCACACTGATATTGGTCACTCCTGTTTGGGTGCTATGGTTGGAAATAAACGTAAGGTTGCCGACCATATCCTCAAAGACGGTGATATGGTAAGGATTATTCGATCGGGTAAACCACTAGAATTTGATCCAGATGTCCTCAATCTCTGTAAATTGCCACGAACTCGAGCCGAATTATCAAAAGGCTTTAGGGGGCGCAGAAGACTGGTAGCCAGAGAGGTTGGTAAGTCTATCCTCCACCAAGAAATGGGTCGTTATGGTGTATCAGCTGATGTACTTAATAGTTTTGAAGTACAGCAGGTTTTTAATTTCTTTTCTCTCAAAGATGCTGAAGATCTTTACGAGCATCTTGGTGATGGCAGATTGCGGCTTCCAGAGGTGATAAATCGGTTAAGATATGAATTTAAATTGGAAAATCTCAACAATGTGGCACCAGGAGAAGAGTACAACTCAATTGAACTAGCCACTCTGGATCCTGTTTCAATTAAGTTGTCTTCCTGCTGTAAACCCTTACCAACAGAGAAAAATAATTGTGCCTTGCTCACCCGTGAGAGACTTTCTATCCACAGAAAAAGCTGTAAGCGTTTACATGATATAAAGTTTCAGCGTGAAGATGCTCTTGATGTGAGTTGGAAAGCAAAAAGTACAGCGGTAAGGAAACCGCAAACCATCCATATACTCGAAGCCAAGCGACAACGGATCATGATGATAACTGGTGTTGCTCCTACAGAAATGGTCATTTCTGAACTCTCGGTTCTCTCAGCAACTCCAACTAAAACTCCCGCATGGCAGCTCGTTTTTTATGTTTCCAACCTTGCGATTCTTCAAGATGTTCTCAGACATTTTGAGAAATCTGGGATTCAGTTTGAATTTGAATTTGATTATTAACCTTTAAGCACAGACAAGCTGGAATCTACTCTGTCATTATCCGGTCTTACTGTTATCAGAATTATCGGGCTGTGGCTGTTTACAGTATTTGCTCAAGACCCGAGTTAACATATCCGGTAAATCATTTTGCTGACGTGAACTACGATGAAGCTGTTTGAGGGTTTTCTCAAGATTAAGTACTTCTCCTAAAAATACATGGCGAAGAATGAGCGAAATCAGCCTGGTAATAGTTGTCAGATTGGAAATTCTGGATTGCAGGTGCTGATCTCGGTCAAAAGCCGTGGAAGCAAATATCTCCACAGGTTTGCCTTCAATCTCACTGATGGAAACATACCATCGATTCATATCGCGATCCCTGGTACGAAAACGTACAGCATCCAGTACCTCAGGAAGTCCGGTAAACTTTTTCTGGCTATCGTTGTCGAGAATATGCTCAGCATCAACATCAAGTTGAGTGAGCTTGATTATTCTTTTTATCTTTTCAGGATCCTGACGCAGTGAATCAGCTAAGTTTTTACAGTCATCACATAACTCGTTCCCGTCGATTTCGTGGACATGCTGATTAATGCCGCATCCGTCACATACTTCCGCTTCAGTTATTTTCGTCATAGTTCCAGTTTCCATCTGGGGAAAGTGTTGAGATATACTCATCAAGGTGTCGCCTGAAGTCTCCGCCAGAGATTTCACACGCACCATACTGCAACAGATGATCTGTTGTCATCTGACAATCAATAAGCCCATATTGACGCTTCTGTAAATAACTTACCAGTGACGCAAGCGCAATCTTTGAACCATTGGGCAAAACGGTGAACATCGATTCACCAAAAAAAACGCGATCAAGCGCAACGCCATAGAGTCCTCCGGCAAGCTCTTCTCCCTGCCAGCACTCAACAGAATGAGCATAGCCAAGATCATGCAGAACGGTATAGGCGATTTTCATTTCCTCTGTTATCCAGGTTTCTTCTCCCTGAAAAGTCCTCACTGTAGCGCATAACTCAATTACCTGCTCAAAAGCCTCATCCATGGTGACTCTATATAACGGCTTTTTGAGATATCGCGCCAATCTTTTTGGGATCCTGAACTTGTCTGGGTAGATGACAAATCTCGGTGAGGTAAACCACCAGAGTATCGGATCACCTTCGGAATACCAGGGAAAAATGCCAAGCTTGTATGCTGAAATAAGTCTTCCAGGGGTCAAATCACCGCCAACAGCGAGTAAGCCATTTTCTTCGGCAAGATTGGGACGTGGAAAGATTATATCTTCTGTTAGTTTAAAAACCGGCATGTCGGAACTTACTCTTCACAAGTTTCAAAGTCAATCTACTCCAGCTCATAAAATAGCCGAAGATTGGCAAGATCGAAAATAATAGCGATTCATTAGCTAATGACACTCACATTAATCACAATAAAGACACATGAAAATACGTATTGAAGAAAACATCTTAGATGATGTGGTAATAGATGGCATTTGAGATTAGCTAGTTAATAGTCTGAATATACATACATTAATTGTTTGCAGAAAAAGGCTTAGGATCATGAGGTGAAGAGCAACTGCCATGATTCAGTCCAATAATTAGGAGTGATAAGGGGAATCGACGGTAGTAGTTGCTTCGTTGTAACCTTGATGCTATTATGTGCCTTCATCGATTATGTAACTTTTCAATAAGTTTATGAAGATAGAGAGTGAGGGGTTATCAGTTCTAATCAACAACCTATGGAAATAAACAATAACAATGAAACGGGAGAAATTTCTCCTTTTCAGGATAGGATTAATCTTAACCTGTTTTTTTCAGGCGCTCAACGTCGAAACACACTTGAGGAGATAAAGAATGCCATAAGTAACGGGGTAGATATAATTGCAATTACCGGGGAAGAGGGAACTGGTAAAACCATGATCTGCAGGATGCTGGAAAAAGAGATACCTGCTGATTTTACCCCTATTTATTTACCTAACTCACTTGAGTCATTTGATGATGTTGCACGAGTAATTGCACTACACATCAACACGGATAGCTTAGGCCAACCAGTGCCGACTGCTGCACTTGTTTCTGAGATTATTGTCAGTCTGCAGGAAAACGACACTCGCCTGGTGTTGATTTTTGATCAGGCTGAAAGAATGTACCTGGCAACAATTGAGCGAATACGCAAAATGCTCGACCAGATCAACATTGAAGAAAAAAGACTGCAATTGGTTTTTTCTGGTAGAAATAGTTTCTTGGAGAACCTTCACCAGCTAAAAATTTGCGATTTTGGGGAGGTGGAAGAACAAGAATTTCTCCTCAATCATCTTGGATTGTCAGAGACATATGCATATTTAAATCATTGTGCCCAACAAATAGCACCTTCACGTGGGAAAAGTGTGTTTACCCCTGAAGTCGCCAAGAAGATTTTCAATATGGCTCAAGGTAATCTTCGAATGACAAGCATACTTGCGGCAAAAACGCTGGATGCTGCTGAATCAAATGGAGCTGTTGATATCGTTCTAGACAGGGTAAAGGATGAGACGGAACTTCAGGCTAAAGTTAGAAGGAAGACACAGAAAATACGAAGAGAAGTTTTGCGATCGAGGCTCATCTATGGTGGATTAGGAGTGTTGACTCTAGCGCTCCTTTTTTTAGTATTTTCAGGTGACAAGGAAGTTACAGAGATAGCGACCGAAAGCCCCATACAAGATAAAGAACAGATTAGTCTCTCAACCACACAGGAGGCAGAATTGCCTTCAGTCCAGGAACAAGTCAGTACCGGGAATGAAAGTGTGCCCGTAAATCCAGATAGAGTTGCTGAAAGTGAGGTAAAAGAAGAGAAAACTGCAACAAATGAGAGGCAGAAAGAAACAGCAGAAATCACCCCCGTTCAACCGAGCGAGTCAGATATTTCAGATTTCTCAGATAACAAAGTGGACTTAGTTCCTGAGGAAAAGCTGGATATCGCAGTAACCGAGCCACAAACTGTGATCGATATTCTGGCGGTAAAAAAGAAGAAGGTTTTCGCATTACAAGTTTCCCCTCAAGTGAGTCGGGGTGACAATGGTTTTGAGGATGAGAGAGGCGAGGCAGTTGTCAATCAGCAAACCCAGATGACCGCGGGAATAACTGATGATATTTCTGAAACGCCAGCCATTCAAAATGATGAAGACATTGTAGCTGAGAAAACAACAGTCGCTGAGCCGGCGGTAGCTCAGATTGAACTATCTCCACTTTCCGTCCAAGAGAAAAAAGAAGAGCTGGAGGTAGCAGCACCCGATGAGACAACTAGTTTCGTTCCTACTGACACAGAAGTTTCGCCACCTCCTCAATCTCAAGTATCACAAAACATAGAAATGGAGAAGGGTGAAACTCAGCAGTCAAATCAGGAATCGTCTAAGAATGTAGTTATTTTTGCCGAGTTGAACAAGCGTTTTCCGGAAGGTACGATTGGCACAAAGAATCCCAAGAAAATAGCAAAAATTGCGCCTGTTAAAATCAAATCTTCTGGTGAAGATGGCAGTGATGATGCTACGACTCAGCTAGAGCAGAGTTTGGAGCTCTACCAAGAGAGGCTTGCTGCCGGCTCAAACTGGAATTCTTTAAAAGGTGACAATCTGCATACTGTACAATTGATGGTTCTCACTGCAGATCAGGCAGAGGAAAACCTGAAGAAAAGATTTGCAGAACAGGAATATAAAAATATTGCTGAGGATTTATACATTATAAAAAATGCAGGATCGAAAGTCTTTGTCTATTTTGGTCAATACCCTGATTTGGAGTCAGCAAAGCAAGCGAGAAACACCTTACCGATTTTCCTGCGCAAACATGATCCTTATGCGGTATCGGTGAAAGACGCCATCAGTAAAGCGGGATCCCGAGAATGATTCACACGATAAATTTATACGTTTAAACAATGGGTATTCGAATTGCGATAAACGGATATGGCAGAATAGGTAGGTGCGTTCTCCGGGCACTTTACGAATCTGGCTATCGAGAGAAAGTCAAAATTGTTGGAATCAATGAACTCTCGAGTTTGGACTCGCTCATTCATTTGACGCGTTTCGACTCGACCCATGGTACTTTTAAGGGGGAAGTCTTCCGCGAAAAAGATGCCATGGTCGTTAATGGTGATCAGATTGCCGTATTCAGTGAACATGACATGAGCTGTCTACCGTGGGGGGAATTGGAAGTTGATGTGGTTTTGGAATGCAGCGGCAGTTACTCAGAGAGATTAACAGCCAGACAACACATTGACAGTGGTGCGCGCAAAGTAATCTTTTCATCTCCAGCAACCCGAGATGTCGACGCTACGATTGTCTACGGTTTCAATGAACAGACCCTGACCAAAGACCATGAGATAATATCCAACGCATCATGCACTACCAATTGCTCTGCTCATGTCATCAATCTGCTGGATAAGCACTTCGGTATTGAGCAAGGAGTTGTCACCATAGTCCATTCTTCGATGAACGATCAACCGGTAATCGATGCATATCATAATCCGGATCTTCGCAAAAGCCGGAGTTCTGGTAATTCGATTATTCCCGTAAGTACAGGCCTTGCTCAAGGGATAGAACGTCTTTTTCCTCATTTAATGGATCGCTTTGAGGCCGTTTCCCTGCGTGTTCCAACCATGAACGTCTCACTAATGCAGTTAAGTGTAAATGTTAAAAAGCATACCACGGTAGAGACAGTCAACCGGATTCTCCGAGAAAAAGCGGACGGTGATCTCGCTGGTGTTCTTGGGTATACCGAGCTTCCCTTGGTTTCCTGCGATTTTAACCACGATCCAAACTCAGCTATCGTTGACGGCAGCCAGACTCTAATTAGTGATGATAGTCTGGTAACCGTGATGGCGTGGTTTGATAATGAGTGGGGATATGCCAATCGTATGCTAGATACAGCAATTGCATTAATGGCTGCTTTCACTCGCTAACTTTCACCACTGCTCCACAATTCCGTCAGTAGTTATTCCCCTATTGGTTTTTTGCTCAAATCTTCCTCTATTTTGAAGAAATATTGTTAATTTATTAAGATTTCACAATCCTTAGCTCTTTTTATAGCACCATTCAATGCTATTTAACTAGCTTATAATATAGTAATAATTGCGAATACGACTTCTCCAGGCTCCTTCATGCAGAGGAATGTGTGAAAAATGTGGGATGGCATCTTTACAATGGAAGAGAGGCATCTTTTTTCATCGCAGGATAGCAAAATTATCCATTAAAAGAGGAGAAGCCATGTTAAGCAGAAATACTTATCGGGACACCCACCAGACGTTGGATACTGCAATTCAGGGGGCTCATTCAATAAGTACAAAGCTCTTTTTGTTTGAAGCTGCTAAAATGAGTGAAAATGATATCAGAATATTTCTCGGCGAAAACCAAATTAATGATAAAGATTTGCAGGATAAGTATATTGATTATGTCTATATGTATAGAATAGCAAGTCTTTAGCTGGAAAATATCCGAAATATTCATCCCTATATTTCAGTTATCGTATCATAATATTTAGTACCTTTAGCGGTATTGCGAATATTTTACCGAATAGGTAAAAATGAGAAAACCTTCTTTATTTAGCTAGTGCTGAAGATGCTGATCAGCATATATTACCAAAAATCTTAATTTATTGTTACCTTTACGACAACCTACGGGTGTTTATTAATTTTCCCCGGTCAATTATGACGAATTGGCGAGGGAAATTTCTAAAACTCATACCACCACCCTTGTAATCAATCTTTTAGTCTGGTAGGCTTTTTCTGTAGGGATGATTTTGATACACCAGATTAACTTCATATAATAACGGAAAAAATGTTTAATAAATTCTATATTGCCTTTGTTCTTTTACTTGCAATACCTTCATGTTGCCTAGCAAGCCAAGAGACCATTGATCTTCTTTCCATTGAGATAGCACAGGCTAAAAATGATGCTGACAAAAGCAGACTCCATATGTATCGAGCGAGGAATTACAAAATGATGGGTAATCTCGCCAATGCTGAGAGAGATTATGATACCGCGCTTACCTACGATCACAAAGGGTGGATCCATCTGGAACGAGCTCGTTTCTTTCTCCAATGCGGGAATAATAAGCAGGCGAGAAAAGAAGCAATCGCGGCAGCCAAAGAAACGCCAACACTCAAGGTTGAATCTCAAAAAATATTAAACATTGCCAAAGTAAAGGTTATCGAGGAGAAGGAAAAGCAGCATCCCAAAGAGATACTCTTAACAAAGAAATGGGATGTTCAATATACTAAAACCCCGCCGCCTAGATCCACAGGTAAATCAAGCGTTCGACTTGCTTATTCTAAGAAAAACAAACAGCGTGCTAAGAGCAAGCCAAGAAAGGTTGCCAGATCCTGACGACTTTAACTATTTCATAAGTTTTATGAATAAACAACTCGTCTAAATCAATCTATAACATCTGGATTTTTCGGCATTTTGCCATGGCAATACCCGTGATGTGTTGAAATAAAGTATTTTGTGTGTGATCACTGAAGTATTCAAGTGGTATTCGAGCTAAACCTCTGGCGACACACTTCTTCTGGGAAAATTGAGCAGGACACACAGATTGGTGAAGGTGTGAGCAGAAAGATGAATTGCTAAATTTCAGAGATATAAATGCTATAGTAAGATTTTATAAAATATTTTATAAAATGCTTGACAGGATATATCCAGATTGACTAAGTTGCCCCTTATCATATACATGTCATTTGCTTCCGATGTAGGCACAAATCTACCTTTGGAGACCCCGCACATGAAAATTATCAAACAAGCAAAGCTGAGCTTCGAAGAGGCAAGCAGTCAAAAACGGACAGTTGTTGAAGAGATCCTCAAAAGCATTGAAAAAAATGGTGAGGATGCTGTAAAAGATCTGGCGGCAAAATTTGATGACTGGCATGACGATTTTATTTTGTCACCTGAAAAAAAGCAGGATCTCATTGCTCAGGTTCCTCAAAGCGTTAAAGGCGACATTGATTTTGCCTATGAGCAGGTATACGGTTTTGCTTGCGCACAGCGTGACAGCATATCCAATTTTGAAAAGGAAACTCTCGCTGGAGTGCGACTAGGCCAAAAAATAATACCCATGGATGTAGCTGGTTGCTATGTGCCGGGTGGACGATTTGCTCATGCCTGTTCCGCCATTATGAGTGTTGCCACAGCAAAGGCTGCGGGGGTAAAAACCGTGATTGCCTGTTCTCCACCTCGGGGCAGTAGTATAGCCCCTGCGGTAGTTTACGCCATGGATATTGCCGGAGCAGATGTGATATTGTCGATGGGTGGTGTTCAGGCGATTGCCACCATGGCATACGGTCTTTTTACCGGTAAACCTGCAAACATTCTAGTTGGTCCTGGAAACGCCTATGTTGCAGAGGCAAAGGCCATCCTCGCAGGTACAGGCAGGTGTGCGATTGATGTATTTGCCGGTCCCACCGAATCATCTGTTATCGCTGATAAAACTGCTGATCCGCTGACCATAGCTATCGATCTTGTTTCTCAGGCAGAGCACGGCATAGATTCACCAGTCTGGTTACATACTGACTCTGGAGAAATAGCTGAAAAGGTTGCGAGTCTGGTACCAAAAATAATTGACGAGATGCCAGATCCTGAGGTACCCAGGGCTTCATGGGAAAACTATGGAGAAATTGTACTGTGCAAGAACCGCGAAGAGCTTGTTGAAGTAAGTGATCGCTACGCTTCAGAACATGTCCAGGTTCTTGCCGAAGATTTAGACTGGTGGGTTGATAATCTGAGTAATTATGGTTCGCTTTTTCTCGGAGAGGGTAGCACAGTAGCCCAGGGTGACAAATGCTCAGGAACAAATCATATTCTTCCTACTCGACGGGCTGGTTATATGTCTGGTGGGCTTAATGTTCACAAATTTCTCAAAATTACTACATATCAGGAGATATCGCCTGAAGCTAACAAGGTAATCAGTGGTACTGCATCCAGGCTCTCCCGGGTTGAGGGTATGGAAGGTCACGCCCGGGCCTGCGATTGGCGACTGCGTAAATATTTTCCAGAAGAAAAGTGGGATTTTGAGGTGTACAACCAACCTGATTTGAAAGCCACAGATTGAAAAGTTAAATACTAAGAGGCAATTGCAGTAGAAATCATTCACCTTTTCAACATTTACCCAAACTTGTGGAAGGTTGTAATGGATAACAAGTCGGTTAAAAAATTCACCAAAGACTTCACCCAGCAGGAATCAATTGCTGATGAAGCAATAGCGCAGGTTACGCAAGTATTAAAAAGCGGCAGAATACATCGTTACAATGTTGCTGCTGACGAGGTGAGTGAGGCTTCCCTTTTTGAGCAGGAGTTTGCTGAATACCTTGGCGTGAAGTATTGCCTATCCTGTGCCTCCTGCGGTATGGCCATGTATCTTGCCCTAAAAAGTGCAGGGGTAGAAAGGGGTGATAAAATTCTATGCAACTCATTTACACTGGCACCTGTTCCTGGGGCAATTCACAATGCTGGCGGACAGATAGAACTCGTCGATATAAAGAATGACTATACCGTCGATCTGCGAGATTTTGAGGCAAAAGCTGCAGATCCGGCAGCCAAATGGTTTCTTATATCGCATATGCGTGGCCATCTTACTGATATGGAAAAGCTTGCTGAGCTCTGCAGCAAATATGGTGTTGTCCTCATTGAGGACTGTGCGCACACCATGGGTGCCTCTTGGAATGGCAAGAAATCAGGCACATTCGGTAAGATTGCCTGCTTCAGCACTCAAACATACAAACATCTCAACTCTGGTGAAGGTGGAGTCCTAACAACTAATGACCCTGAAATCATAGCCAGGGCAATTATTTTTTCCGGCTCTTATATGCTTTTTGATAGACACACATCTCGGCCAGAAAAAGATGTATTTGAGAAATACAAAAAACAAATCCCCAATTATTCATGTAGAATGGACAATGTCAGGGCTGCTATGCTGCGACCCCAACTCAAGAACTTAGATAACCAATGTGCTCGTTGGAATGAGAGATATCAAGTGCTTGAAAATGGATTGAATACCATTGAGTGGATCTCCTGCCCTGTGCGTCCCCAGGAAGAATATTATGTTGGCAGTTCGATACAATTTAATATTACCGGTCAAGATTCTTCAGCTATCCAGGTCTTTCTCCAGACGCTTCTGGCAAGAGGAATCGAATTAAAGTGGTTTGGAAATCCTGAGCCTGTTGGTTTTACCAGCGCCTACTCCAATTGGCAATACTTTGGTTCTCTGCCGTCACTCGATAATACTGATCGGATTCTGGCCAACATGTGCGATATGAGAATTCCACTAACTTTTAATTTGGATGACTGTCAACTCATTGTTGAAATAATTGCTGAGGTGGCGGACGAGGTTTTTAATAAGTAGTAAGATTTATGCTGTTCCTGGCAAAAGATTAGATGAACGTATGTGCAGTATAATTGCACATGATTTAACCTCGTTGAGTGCGGGGTTGTATTCCTTCATCAGGGATATACCGACGACAACAACAATAACATAGCATTAGAATTGTTGCTTGTCTTGAAGGTGTCTGGAGGGTGGAGGATTTTCCGAAACATTTAAGGTTAGGAGGATGTCATGCTGAAGAAGTTATGGATAACTACCATTGCAGTGTTGGTGATGGCGATGTTTGCTCAGGTTGGAATAGCCAAACAGGTGTTCCGTGTAGGTATGGGTGATGCAATTGACTCTGATCAGGGAGCAATGGCAAAGCAGTTCAAACACCTGATGGAAACTCTTTCCAATGGTGAATTTGAGGTGGAACTTTTTCCCAATGGAGCTCTAGGTACGGAAACTGAGATGCTGCAGAATACTCGTCGTGGTACTCTAGATATGGCGTTCATCGGTATTGGTAATGCCGTGCCATTCGTTAAAGAGCTGGGTACTTTGACAATGCCTTATTTAATTGAAGATCATTACGATGCCATAAAGTCTACAACTGGTGGTCTTGGTGCTCATTGGAATAATATTTCCCAAAAGAAAGGGGGTTTTAGAATCCTGGGATGGACCTATTCTAATTTTCGTTACATAACCAATTCAAAGCGCCCTGTAGCCAAATTGGCGGATGTCAAAGGTCTGAAAATTCGTATTCCGCAAAATAAAATAATAATGGCAACCCTTAAATCTTGGGACGCCAACCCTGTACCTATGGCCTGGTCTGAAACATTCACAGCCATGCAGCAGGGAGTAGTTGACGGGCAGGAAAATCCCTATATCGTTAATTACACCATGAAATTCCATGAAGTGCAGAAATATATAACCGAGGTACATTATCAATACTCCCTGCAGCCGCTTATTGTAGGGGTTAAATCATGGGAAAAATTTGACCAAAAAACTCGTGAATTGATTACCCGTGCTGGTATAGAAGCGCAGCAGTATTGTATCGCTTTTCAGATCCTTGAGGCGGATAAGGCCAAGCAGGGCATGATTGATAATGGCATGACGGTAAATACTCTTGAGGACGAAGAACAATGGAAAAAACTGGCAGTGGATAGTGTGTGGCCGGAATATTACGATTTTATCGGCGGTAAAGAGAACCTCGACATGGTACTCAAGGCACTAGGCAAGATGTAGCATCTAGTTGAAGTGGTGACAGAGAGCGGGCGTCACTGTTTTCTGTCACCAAATTGCTATCTTGTGAGGAGAATCATCATGCCTGCAAAATTCCTGTTGAAATTCCTTGATAAGTTCGAGAGTTATGTCTGTCAAATTCTGCTTAGCTTCTTTGTTGTAATTCTTTTTCTGCAAATTGCTTTACGTACTTGTTTTAACTATGTGATTCCGTGGAGCGAGGAAATTTCCCGTTTCGCTTTTGTCTGGTTTGTATTTTTTGGTGCGGCCTATGCTGCCAGGCTGGCAGCACATAACCGGGTGACGATTCAATTCAAACTTCTTCCCAAAATCTTTCAGGACATCGCAATCATAATCACCGATATTATCTGGATCGGATTTAATCTGGTGATGATCAAGAAAAGTGTCGAGGTGATTCGTGATCTTACCGAATTCCCCTATATGTCACCTGCCCTGGAGTGGTCGATGGCATATGTATACTGGATTTTTCCTATCAGCTTTGGCTTAATGACAATACGTGTCATCCAGGTTGATATTATGAAATATATTTTCAAGATCGAAATTAAGGATGTTGACTCTGTAGATCTTGAGGAAACCAAACAGATGATTACAGAAGTAATTCCCAAAAAGGAGGTATAGGTTATGTCAGCAGCAAGTATACTATTTATCTCCTTTGGCGCCCTTTTGCTTATGGGGGCACCTATTACTGTTTCTTTGGGTGTTGCGGCGATGGCGGCTTTTTTCACCGTAGGCCAGGACCTCTCCACATTGGTGCAGGTTGCCTTTTCTTCTGTCAATCAGTTCCCGTTGATGGCACTTCCCGCGTTTGTGCTCTCAGGAGCACTGATGGAAAGTGCAGGGATATCAAGACGTCTTGTGAAAGTGGCAGAGTCATTGGTCGGTTCAATCGATAGCGGTCTTGCTATATCTACGACCCTTGCCTGCATATTTTTTGGGGCAATTTCGGGTTCAGGACCAGCTACTACTGCGGCCGTAGGTATGCTGATGATTCCAGCGATGATCAAGCGTGGCTATACTCCAGGCTATGCATCAGCTGCAACTGCTTCGTCAGGTGGAATTGGAATCATTATTCCGCCATCCATCCCCATGGTTATATATGGGGTCACTGCCCAGGAGTCAATTACCGAGATGTTTATTGCCGGTATTGTTCCGGGATTCCTGATAGCCTTGGGGCTAATAATCGTGCACCTCATTCGTTGCAAGGGCAAAGGTTATGGCGAAGGTATGCCGCCATTGTCGGTTAAACATATTGGGGTAACGCTGAAAGAAGGGTTCTGGTCGATAATGGCACCAGTGGTCATTTTGGGCGGGATATACTCTGGTTTGTTTACGCCAACAGAATCTGCTATTGTGGCCATATTTTACACACTGTTTGTGGGTATCTTCATATACCGGGAGCTGACCTTAAAAGGTCTCATGGATTCGCTTGAAACTACCAGCTGGCTCACCGGGCGAGTACTGGTCATTATGTTTACTGCCTATTCCTTTGGGCGGCTTCTCGTCCAGTACCGCGTACCAGACATGATTGCTGAAGCTCTGCTATCGCTGACCTCGAATGTCCATATGATCTGGGCATTGGTAATACTCTTTCTCCTTTTTATGGGGATGTTTATGGAGACACTGGCAATTATAATGCTCGTTACTCCGGTGCTCCTCCCGATTATGACAGGTTTAGGAGTTGATCCCATTCACTTTGGGATTGTTTTGGTTTGTTGCTGTGGCGTCGGTTTTTCTCCCCCGCCGCTTGGTGAAAATATGTTC
>CAZWVC010000082.1:0-14241 GCA_964637245.1 uncultured Desulfocapsaceae bacterium | reverse complement strand
AAAAATATTACTCTAACTTTGAAAAAGACTTTAAGATATTTTTTCCACAGCTTGCCTCCCACACCCATGCCTACCTCCAGAAAATCTCAGAAAATGGTATCAGCCAGCAAAAACAGTAATGTAATAAAAAATATCTGATTACCACTAAAGCTCTGCAATGTGTCCGGGATAGGTATTGGCCTTTTCCTCGGGACGCCATAAACCCTTCCCTGGGGGCTTGACTGGAGCCATCCAGGCTACAGACACCCGAGAAAAGACCGACACCTATCTCACTAAATTACGCATGCTGAAGTATAGGGGAAATCAGAAAAAAGTATACAACCTTCGAACCGCTAGTCGCCGCATCACTATAAACAGGCAATTCTTTATCTACCTCAAACACTTCAGTCTTTGTTCTAAACATTCGTAATATCCATAAGAAAAATCTCACAAAATACCTTGGTCAATCAATTAATGACTATGGATTCAATCGTTGATAGCCAATTCAAGTTGACTGGGAAGTGTGACACTGGAAAAAGGATTGACAAAAAACGTGATATTTGGAATTACATAAGCAAACGATTGCGCAATCGTTTTCCCTAACAACAAATCAGCGAATAAGGAGGAGTAATGATGAGCCTGAAAAGATTTCTTGCCGGTGTAGTTACATTTGTCATGGTCGCTGTTACAACATCAGCTTGTTTTGCTGCTGACAAACCTGTTGTTGGGCTGGTGATGAAATCACTGGCCAATGAATTTTTTAAAACAATGGAAGAAGGAGCACGTAAATTTGCTGCAGAAGATGGAACTTTTACCCTCATCCCAGTGGGTATGAATTCAGAAACAGATTTTGATACCCAAATTGCGGCTATTGAAAATTTTGTTACCCAACAGGTGGATATGATCGTGGTCGCCCCGGCAGATTCTGTTGGAATGGCATTTCCGGTGAAAAAAGCAGTTGATGCTGGCATTACTGTGGTGAATTTCGATGTTACCCTCGATAAGGGTGCCTTAAAAAAAGCAGGATTGCCCGAGGATTTCCTTTTTGTTGGACCTGACAATGCAGATGGCGCAGAAATGGTTGGCAATTATTTAGGGAAAACCCTTGGTCCTGGTGGTAAAGTCATCATTGTGGAAGGTAATCCCGGTGCAGATAATGCGAAGCAGCGCAAGAATGGCTTCATGCGCGCTGTAAAAACACATAAACTTGATCTACTTGCATCTAGAACTGCCCATTGGGAAACAGAAGAGGCAAATACCTTAATGACTAATCTGCTTACGCTGCACCCGGATGTCCAAGGAATCATGTGTGCCAATGACTCCATGGCTGTTGGAGTAGAAAAAGCTGTTGCTGCTGCTGGAAAAACCGGAAAAATTCAAATCGTCGGTTTTGATAATATAGGTGCAGTTCAAGAGCTTATCAAACAAGGTAAGGTTCTCGCCACAATTGATCAATTTGGCCCAGAGATGGCTGCAAATGCCATAAAGGTAGGTTTCAAAATCATGAAAGGTGAGAAACTCGCCGGATGGCAGAAAACTCCTATCGAACTGGTAACTAAAGAAAATTTGAAATAATCCTATGTCAACAGGACTATTTACTGACTGTGTTATGATTAGAAAATAAACACAGTCAGTTAGGGGTTACATTACCGATTAGACTCCCAAGAAGTATTAAGAGTTAACCACTGAAGTTTCCCCTGCAAAACACGCTTGGAAATATATTGAGTGAATGGATCAGGTGATGAAAGAAGCAGCCAAAATACTAAAACTATCTAAAATCACTAAAATATTTCCTGGCGTGATGGCACTCAATAATATTTCTCTCACCATAATCAAGGGTGAAGTCCATGTGCTAGTAGGTGAAAATGGTGCCGGGAAATCAAGTCTGATCAAGGTGCTTTGTGGTATTTACCAGCCCGAAGAAGGTGAAATCTACTTTAATGGTAACATCTACGAACCACATACCCCCTTTGATGCTATAAAAGCTGGAATAAGGGTCGTATACCAAGAATTTAACCTTCTGCCCTATTTAAGTGTTGCTGAAAACATATTTTTTGAACAACTCCCCAGCCGCAGTGGTTTGGTTGATTTCAAATTACTTTACCGAAAAACGGAAGAATTACTCGATTCAGTTGGCTTGGATGTCTCTCCCAGGTCGCCTGTCGAACTCCTTGGAGTTGCGCAGATGCAACTTGTCGAAATTGCAAAAGCATTATCTTCAAAAAGTAAGGTGCTTATCCTGGATGAACCCACAGCAACACTTACTACAAGGGAGATTGATACTCTTTTTAACATAATCAAAAAGCTCAAAACCGAGGGCGTTACTATCATTTTCATATCCCATCATCTGGAAGAGGTGTTTACAATTGGGGATCGCATTTCGGTTATGCGTAATGGTGGGATGGCAGGTACGCATAAAGCAGAAGCTATAACCATTCCTGAAATTGTTAAACTTATGGTCGGCCGCAGTATGGATGAGGAATATCCGTTCCGCTCTTCTATTGAACAGGGACCACCAAGTCTGGAAGTGAAAAACCTCAAGAGAACTGTATCATCGACACCCATTTCCTTCAAAGCGCGACAAGGAGAACTTCTTGGTGTGGCCGGCCTTGTCGGTTCCGGGAGGACCGAAACTGCCAGAGCAATATTTGGTGCAGATCAGAAGTATAGTGGAGAGATAATTTTGCATGGCACCAAGGTTGATATCAAAAGCCCAAGGGATGCGGTTAAAAATGGCATAAGCCTGCTGACAGAGGACAGAAAAAACCAAGGACTTATTCTTGATATGCCCTGCCCAACAAATATCAGCCTCACTGATCTATCACAGGTTTCTCATAATGGCTTCATGAACCCGGCAAAAGAAAGTGACATTGCCTCTCAACACATCGCTGATCTGCGGATTAAAACCCCAAATCAGGAGCAATGGGTTCGCTACTTGTCTGGTGGAAATCAGCAAAAAGTAGTCATAGCTAAATGGTTATTTCGAAATTCTGAGGTATTGATATTTGACGAGCCAACACGAGGCATTGACGTTGGGGCAAAGTATGAGATCTATCTCCTGCTCTGGGAATTGGCCAAACGCGGCAAAACCATTATTATCATCTCTTCAGATCTCCCGGAAATGCTGGGAATTTGCCATAGGATTCTGGTGTTTTCCAACGACAGAATAGCAGGCGAACTTCCCCGAGAGGAATTTGACCAGGAAACCATTTTGGCATTGGCATATAGTGGCTACACTCACAATAACAAACAGCAAAGCGCTCAATGCCCTTCGCCAGCTTAGAATTAGTAGTAGAATGGTACTAGTTTAACCCCAGGATGCAAGTATGAACGCCAAGAATATAGCATATTTACTGCTCCGTGAGGCAGGTATCGGCATCGCCCTCATTCTCATCTGCGTTTTTTTTGCCATAGCTGAACCGAAATTCGCCTCTTATGGGAATTTGATGAATATTTTTACGCAGATCAGCATAAATACAGTAATTGCCGTGGGTATGACTTTTGTTATTTTACTTGGAGGGATAGATTTATCTGTCGGTTCTGTCCTCGCTCTATGCTCTGTCGTGGCTGGGTTGACAATCACCAACGAGACCTTGCCGGTGAGCATAGCTACGAGTCTGGCTGTACTTTTTAGCATTATTGTTGGTGCACTCTGTGGTTTATTTAATGGTTTTGTGACAGAAAAATGGAGAATCCACTCCTTTGTAGTAACCCTTGGAATGCTCAATATCGCCCGTGGTGCTGCATTACAGATAAGTGACTCTAGAACAATTTTTGCCTTTCCTGAGGCGTTTAGTAAATTTGGTGCCCAAACCATATTTGGTGTCCCGGTGATTTTTGTAATGGCACTCACCATTGTAATTATTGCGAGTATTGTTTTGCGCAGAACGGTATTTGGACGGATGATATATGCAATTGGAAATAATGAAGAAACTGTTCGTTTATCAGGACATCGAACAATTCTTTATAAAATTGCAGCATTTGTTATTTGTGGTGGATGTGTTGGAATAGCAAGCATCATGTATATGTTGCGCCTCAATATATCCAGTCCAATTCTGGGCGTAGGATTTGAGCTCAACGCTATTGCGGCTGTTGTAATTGGCGGAACAAGCATGATGGGTGGTAAAGGATCTCTCATAGGTACATTTCTGGGGGCTTCAATTATTGGCGTGTTAAACAATGGCCTGCTTTTACTCGGCATGGGAGACTTTGCCCGGCAGATCGTAACAGGTTTAATTATTGTTGTTGCTGTTGTTGTCGACACTTATCGAAACAGGATATTACTGAAATTACAGCAAAACTAATGCGAAGGAAGAAAAACATAAGTACAATCACTGATGTAGCGGAAAAAGCTAACGTTTCGACGACTACTGTCTCCCATGTTATCAATGATACTCGCTATGTTAGTGAAGAACTGAGAGAACGTGTTAATGCGGCGATTAGAGAGTTAAATTACCAGCCAAGTAGTCTGGCTAGAAGCCTACGAACGAAATCAAGTGGCACGATCGGCACTGTAATCCCCGATAATACTAATCCATTTTTTGCCGAAGTTGTTAGAGGTATTGAAGATTATTGTTACAAACAGGGATATTCTGTTTTTCTCTGTAATTCTGATGGTATGCCTGAAAAGGAATATCATTATCTGAAGCTGCTGCTAGAAAAAAATGTTGATGGTTTGGTACTTGTTTCCTGCGGAGATGATCTGGATTCCCAGGAGCTGTTGAGTAAAAGCGAGACTCCTTGTGTAATTATTGATCGGCAGGTGCAATTATTAGAAGCCGATGCTGTCCTTGTTGATAATTATAGCGGTGGGTACAGCGCCACGAGTCACCTTATCGAACTGGGCCATGTACTGATAGGATGTATCACTGGCCCCAGCCAGGTAACCCCAAGTTGGCAGCGCAGACAAGGTTATACCAAGGCGTTAACCGATAACGATATACGCGTTGATGAATCCCTTATAGTGGCTGGTGATTTCAAGAGCCAAAGTGGTTATGATGGACTCGCCCGACTCATCAGCAGCAAAACACCACCAACCGCTATATTTGCCTGCAATGATATTATGGCAATAGGTGCTCTGGCAGCGGCACATGAACTTGGAATAGCAGTACCGAATAGGCTCTCAATTATAGGATTTGATGATATCGCATTGGCTTCATTGGTTAGCCCGCAACTTACAACGATTGCTCAACCGAAAAGACTATTAGGAAAGACGGGGGCAAAACTTCTTCTTAATAAAATTAAAAGAGATATTACCAAGCAAGAAAGCATTGTTTTGACACCAGAATTAATAAAGCGCGGTAGTACTGCTCTAGCTGCCGCTGAGAATGTATAACTTCCAGATAATAACCATACAGTTATGCAAGACATAACAAACTCAAATCAATGAAAATAATTAATTTTGGCTCACTTAACATAGATTTGGTTTATACGGTTGATCACCTTGTCAGCAAAGGAGAAACCATCACCAGCACTAATTTTCAGAAATTTGCTGGAGGTAAAGGTCTGAACCAATCAATAGCCTTGGCACGAGCTGGAGCGGATGTAAGTCATGCTGGTAAAATTGGGACAGATGGGGCGTTTCTTAAGGAGCTCCTTGATGAAAACGGAATAGATGTCTCAATGATATTTCAGAGCAGTGGTCCAACCGGTCATGCTATTATTACGGTTGACAATAATGGTGAAAACTCAATTGTTTTGTACGGAGGAGCCAACCAGGAATTAACCACTAATGAAATTGAACAGGTCTTCAGCAAAGCTAAACCTGGCGATTACCTGCTGCTGCAGAATGAAATTAATTGCTTGAGTCAAATCATTGCCCGAGGGATAGCCAAGAAGCTGAAAATAATATTGAACCCGGCTCCCATGAATTCCGATATTCTCTCTCTTCCATTTCAAAACATTGAATGGCTAATCGTCAATGAAGTTGAAGGTAGGATGTTGTCTGGTAAAACTTCTCCGGAAGCCATAATTGAAACAATTATTAGTCGGAATCCAGCATTATCGCTCATTCTAACATTAGGGGGCGAAGGAGTGTTTTACGCTAACAAGGATGGTAAATCTTTCCTTCCGTCTGAAAAGGTTCAATGTGTAGATACTACCGGTGCTGGTGATACTTTTATTGGTTTTTTTCTAGCTGAAGTTGCACAAGGTGTCCAGATCGAACAAGCTATGGATACAGCCAATAAAGCAGCTGCAATTTGCGTCACCAGATATGGTGCTGCTGATTCAATCCCTTTCATAGCAGAGCTGAAATAAGCAGATTGTGACACCCAACCACAATAATATCTCTTGCTTTGAATAAAATAAAGTAGACACTATTGAAATCCATCAATACTCTATCAAATAGTAGCAATAGAAATGCTTCTATGATCGCCAAGAAAAATTGGTGATTCGCATGATGTAACACAAGCAAGAAAACACTTTCATGTATTTTTCTGTCTGTTTGAGTTTCTCTTAACAAACTTAAGAATTCACATTTTGCCTCTACTCTCTTGTGCAGAGTAATTCTAGATATAAAAGAAAAAAGAATTAAGTTAAAGATAACCGGAGATTGGAGAGAATATCTTAAATATCATCAATGGTTTCTACATATTTACATCTTGATGTGCGTAAAAAATCACTAAAAAAGATTTTACCCCCAATCTGCAATTTCTGAATAGAGACAATTGTTTTTACTTGGAGGAACAGATTCATGGACATACTCGATTCAAAAATTCAGCAAATCCTATCACCAAGTGCTTCAGATAATACCTGGAGAGATGACCTTCGTCGCCTGGAGAACGGCGATATTACCTTGACACGTAGGTCAGCCGGAGAAAACTCAATCAAAGCTATCCAGAGAATGTTAGTATTTTTAGGATATTCAACTGCTTCCTCTGGTGCTTTTCTTATTGATGGCGATTTCGGGCGTGGTACAAACCGTGGTGTGGCCCAGTTCCAGTTTGAACATGATCTGACATCAAATATTCATTCTGATCACCTGTGTTATCCCTGCTCTTTTAACAATGCTAGAAGTCGCATAACAGCAATTCCTGACGTTCAACTTGATCTTGGCACTCTCAAAAAAATGGTGAATGTTGCCCTCGATGCTATACGTTTAAAAACCATTCCTTTTGGGGATTTTGATTCTACTCTTTTTCATCTGAATGCTTTGCAACAAAGGCGTTTGCTGAACTGCAGAGAAATTCTGGATAGGTATGGCGAAGATGTCCATCATGCTGTTGCAAAGATAACAGAAAGTAAGGGCTTTACGATCAAACAGGAATGGATACTCGCAATCATCAAGCAGGAGACTTCAGGTATTGCTAGACCGCGGTTCGAACAGCACAAACTCTCTAAGTTTTATCAAAAAAATACAGCGGGGTCGTTTCCTGAACTGCGCATACGGTCAATGAGCATTGGACTTGGTCAAATTATGGGATTCAACCATGATACTGTCGGAGCGAGCTCTGCTGTGGAAATGCTGTACAGTCCGATCAGCGACCAGATTTCATACATTGCCCGTTTTCTTTCCAGGAAAAAACAAATTGTTGTTAAATCAACCCCAAGCATGGCGGACTTTATGGCAATGGCTAGATATTACAACGGCCCCAAGTATGCTAAACATTTTTACCATGAAAGACTACAGCGTTGGTTCAATGAATTTCAGCAGCTTCTGCATTCTGGCTGACCAATAAGACCATCTTGTATTTTAAAGACTGCATATTGCAGACCTTGGAACAACGTGCAATTCTTCACAGTTCCAAGCATTGACTTCTCGTTCAGGTAGTCTCATTTATATAAATAATAATACTAACAAAAAAGTCCCGATTCGAGATAACCTCTTAAATGACAGAAATATTAAGAAACAACAGGGATAATTTGCAGTATGCAGACTGCGTTGCTTGGAGAGATCTACAATTATCTCAGCAGCAGGCAACTCCCTGAAGCTTAACTCCGTTTTTATCACATTGTGAATACTCCAAAGATTGATATCTTTATCAGCTATGCCAGTGCAGATCGTCAGCATGCCCGGGCATTATCCAGACGTCTTGAACAGGAAGGTTGGACCGTGTGGTGGGATCGGCACATTCCTCCTGGTCAATCTTTTGCAAAAGTCCTGGAAAAAGCATTATTTACTGCCAGGTGCGTTGTTGTCTTATGGTCAAACACATCACGCTCTTCGGATTGGGTGCAAAACGAAGCTGCTGAAGGAAAACGGCGGGGAATTCTTGTTCCCGCAGTTATTGAAGAGACTTCACTACCTTTTGAGTTCAGGCGTATCCAGGCTGCAAACCTTGTAGGGTGGGAAAAACAATTACCAGGAAATGAGTTGGACCAGTTTCTTGCTGCTATTGACAGGGTTCTTAGCTACGAAGATTCTTCCCAAGTTCCAATTTCCGATGCTTTCTCGGATGAGACAAAAAGGAAAACGGCAGAGCACATGTCTGTAGCTGAGACGGGCCAGGGAGAAAAGACCAAATCACGTTGGCAAAGCTGGGGAAGTTTTCTCTTTTTTACTTCAGCAGCGTGCCTTTCTTTTATGATGTTGTTTAAGGCTTTGTATCCCCAGACCCAAGTGGGCGAGGCTTTTACAACTATTCTCATTCTCTCGGTGATAGCCGGGGGAGGACTCAACTTTTGTTGGAGGCATTGGCGGCAGGCAAAAGTAAAAAAATAAGGAGGAACCCATGAAATGGCAGAATGGTCTGCATTATAAGCAGGTTTTATGTTTCTTACTTTTTCTCAGCCAACTCCTTATAATATCGGGGTGCCCTGGGCCGTTAAACGATGTTGGGGTGCGAGGCGACTTGGCCGGTCCAAATCAACATGTGTGGCAACCGCTTACCGAGATGCACTCAGAAGAGCCAGGTTTTGGCATGTATACCTATGTATTATTTGGTCGCAAGCTTAAACCAGGGGCAAGACTTGGTGGTGAAACCATGAAGCGCTATGAGCGCCTTCTGCAAGCCATTCATTTCTCAACCCTGTCTGTGGCCGAGAGCGAAGAATTTGATAAAACAGAAGCTAATGTTTTTCTTATTCCTTCAAAGGCAGAAGTGGAAGAGCCCACCCGGCACAATTACAGCACTGTTATATCATTACGTTATTTATCTTTGTCGGGTGTAATGGTCAAAGAAACTGCACCAGAACTTGCCAATCACCTCACCACCGGTGAGGGACCGTTTCTTCTTTCCACACTCGTACCTTTGGCAGAGGTGACAAAGGAGAACGTTGTTTTATTGTTTGCCGATCTTTCCACTAACAACTCATCAGCCATGGATGAAATTGTAGCAGCCTATAAGAGTCGAATCAGCAAGGGTGTAAATAAGGTTGAGCGCTTCCGCTCCCTGCGCCTTGCTCTCTTAAATGTTATATTAAACGTTGACGATAATGTTAAATTTGTTAAGTCAGCTTTGGCTGGTGAGTAAAATCTTTGCGTGAGTACCTGCAAAATCAATAACATTGATTTGGGATTAACCTGGATATTCCACAAACCTTTCAGACTCGTGGAATATCCGGGTTAACACCAAACCGATAGTTATTAAGCGCATTCCACTCCAGAACCACTGCAAATGACTGGTATCTCAAAGCTGTCTAATAATGAGCCTGAACAGACCCGACTATTATTCTATAAAGGTGGGGAATGTATCTGCTTGATGTGTTTCCTAGTTAATCTTTTCAATCTCAACAACTCTTCTTGTTTTGCTAGGTCAAGCAGATGATGGTGAGATAGGACTGCCGCAGCAAGCGAGGTTTGAGGAACAAACAAAAAGTCTCCAGCAAGATGCCCGGCACGGTGGAGTGCGCCATAATCCGGCTCTTGTTTTTTGCCAAATAGTTGTTGCGATTTTGATGATACCCGGGGAAAGACTTCGTTATACAATTCCTTTCCCGCGAGGATGTCATTATTGTCCTCAAGTATTTGAAACAGTGCTTCGGCAAAAACCGAATGCTTGCCGCCACCAGTATCAAAAACCGGTGTCAGACTGCCGGAAGTCAACACCGTACGTGATGTTTTTTCCACCATGGTTTTTACCATATAACGAAGCTCTTCTTCCGGCATTCCCGGTTGCGGCTGTAAAATTGCGAAATCGGTCATCGTTCCCGAATAACACGAATCGGCAATTACCAGAATGTGTCTTGCCAGCATTTCATTGAGATAATCGGTGATCTGCTCATTGGATATCCACTTGGCCCTGTTATCTCGACGAGCATCAACCGGAAGCCAATGGCCGCGGGAGTTCAACTCATCATAAAATCCATGTCCTGCAAAATAGATCAAGAAATTATCATTAACACCGAGTTTCTCCTTAAACATAGCTAAAGTCTCAAATATTTCCTCATGTTTCGCATTGGGAATAATCTCAACTGTTTGCTCACTGAAACGGTATTTGTTGATGAGGATGCTTTTAATTCGTTTGGAATCGTTTATGGCTGTTTTAAGTTCGGGGAAATTATTTTTGTCGGAATAGATATTGTTACCTATTATTAACGCAAAATTCTTGCCTTTATCCATGGATGGAATCTTGGGGAGTTTGGCCTTAACTCTCACTCCTCTGGTAGATTCTGTTTTTAAATCATCAAGCTGGGCTTTTAAAGATATAACCTCTTGCTGCAAATGCTCCGTGTCACCTTGGCGGGTTGAGGATTCCAACTGTTTTTTACGTGCTTCCTGGAGTTCCCGCTGGAGGCGTTCTATTTCATCTTGAAGTTTTTGTATCGTTGCCGTACCTGAGCTACTGGGAACAAAGCCTTTGATTGCTATGTTTTCGGTTAATCCAGCACCTTTTCGGTACCACCTAATGGCCTCATCCATATCTTTGGGTACGCCTAAACCTAATTCAAAAAGGTGTCCCAGGTTAATTTGGGCCCTCGCATATCCCTGCTCCGCAGCTTTGCGGTACCACAGGGCAGCCACTGCATAATCCGGCGCGGTACCCAGACCTTTTTCATACATTTCTCCTACATATGTCTGCGCTTCGACGTCGTTGGATTTTGCCTTTATTTTCCATGCTTTTAAGGCTGTTTGATAATTGGCCTGGTCGTAGATGACGTATTCACCCCCGAGAATTCCACATTCACGGGCTGTCAGCCTTTTGGGTCTTCGAGGAGATTGATACACGGCGTTACCTAACCTTCGTATTTGCCCAGGAAGAAGACAATCGACAATAATTAAGTCGCTTACTCCGCTGTTGGTCTGGCTTGAAAATGAGCTGGCGGGATCGAGAGTTTGTGTGGAAATATTGCTTGTTGGCTGACAAGCGCAAAGTAAGGCAAGACCGAAAAGCGGCAGTGATGAGTGCATGAAAGTGTGAATAAATTTTTCAATCACTTATCCATCCTCCTCATTATTAAATCAGCAGTAACCCCCGATTCCCTGGATATATGGCCGCCCCGTGCAGCGGCGGCCACCTGGTTAGAATTCCATACGTAAACCAATAGTTCCTGCATAACTGTCCAGGAAATCATGGCCAACAATGGTGCGGAACTGGGCATATGGCAGCCAGCCGTTTGGCAGTATTGCGGAGATGCCTACTGCGAGTTCAAAAAAGTTCTCGTCTGGCTCCTCATCTTCGTAGGTGAAATTTACACCTGCCAAATCTTCTGCAAAGCTAAAGGCCAGAGTACGCTGGTCATCACCAAATTCATGTACCCAGTCAGCACTAAATTGGGGCACTAGAACCCCGAAGCCGGTACTGACAGCCATGCTAGCCACAAAGCCTAGCCGACTTTGCACCGAAGTTTCATCGCTATCGTCAAAAACCAGCTCAAGGCCGGTATCCCCCTGTTCAGTAAAACTGTCGAATTCGGTATATATCCAATCAAGACCAATACGAGGACCAATAGTCAGATTGCCAATAGTATGATCGTAGCCAGCCAAAACGCCGGTGGAAAATTCGTTACCGTCAAAACTGCCGTTAACGGAGCCACCTAATTCAAGACCTAACCCTGGCTCAGTAACAGTGCCTGATACTATGCGAGTGCGGTCATAATCTTTCCAGGCATAACCGATGGTAGCTTGGACAAAAGTCTTTTCCGTGGGGATAAAGGAGGCAAACGCAATGAAACCGTAGGAATCGTTTTCAAAGTCACCACCGCCGGTAAAATCCCCATCTTGATTTGCAAAAGTAAAAGCCAGCCCCACTATACTTTTAGCGGTCAACTGATAATCTGTTCCTACCGTTGCACCCCAGATATCAGAGTCATAACCATCCTCAAAAGTTGTCACATCACGATCTAGTTGCTCGCCATCGGCAGAAAAAAATACACTCCAACCAGGCATTAGCTCTGAAGTAACCGCAGTTTCAGAACCTTCGCTGTAATCTCCCCTTTGTTCTTGTAAACGCTCTTGCACAATACCGGGTGCAGTATTTGGAGTTCCAGCCCCACCACCTGCTGAAGCGGGATCTCCACCACCGCCCTGGGCGCAGAAAGCCCCTAAAGTTCCGCTTGGATCGAGTATTGCTCCCGCACCTGTCAGCTTTCCACATAAGTCTCCACCAACGTTATCAAGCAAATCAGCTATTGCGGTATCAAGAGGTTGGGCATTGGATGATTGAATAAAAGCTGGTCCGATAACCATGATTACTATCACAATAGCACTGATTATCCAGATAGGGCTTAAAGACTTGGATATCAGTGGGTGGCTTGATTCCGTTTTTTGAATAGATCTACTCCGTTCGTTGCATAACTGAAGTTTTCTAAACATGACTTTACCCCTCCAAAGGCAGAATTTTCCGTAGGTTTTAAATAAACCTGTTCATACTATCTCTCCCCTTTTTTAATAATCTTTCTCATATTTTATCATAATTTCACGATTTCTTACATATATTTTCGCAAAAACAAACTTTTAACACAGCTCTAAATGATTTATTTCATTAACCTCTTAAAGAGATGCCTGGTTAATTATTTATGCTCGAGAATATTTTTCAGGCCATATTTATTCTGAAAAAACCTCATCTCCTGTCGGTTCCAAATGGATGGTCTGGTTCATTTCCTGGCGAAAATTGGATAACTCGTAATACATTCGCAGCCGTGCGCGGCTCTGGTTACCCAGGGGCCGATGGTCCGGCAGGCAATGCCATGGGTTCATTTTCAGCCGTTTAGCGAAATCAAACTGGGCTTTAGAGTCGAAAGTCTGTTGAGGAATATGCACCGTTGCCGCCGGGATAAATGGTGAAAGTGTTTCCGGCCAGCGTACTGCGGCATTCTCGATAGGCATGAGATGTGGATCGGTTTGCACCTGGATCATCAGGTCAAACTCCACATCCTTCCTCTGCAGGGTCTTGATCATATTTTCCCGTAAATAGTTGAAGGAAGGGGTACCAAAGGGCAGTCCGGGTACCTTGGTATCGACTTCTGTTTTCGGCACGAACGAATACATCATCGCCTGGCCTTCACCGAGCAGATATGGAACACAGCTCCAAAAACGTTGCCCCAGCGGGTTGTATTGAGTTTCATTCCACAGACTTTGCATGAAAAAGTCGAGGATATGTGGATCTTTCGGATTGAGAAAATAATATATGGGCATATCCACCAGGCTCCAATACTGCAATTTGGCATTTTCTCTGGTGTTGGGTGTGACAAAGGTTGGGGTGCAGATAGTGATAAAATCCTGGGTGAATTTTTCCTCATCCATCAGCTTTTCGCCCGGGACATCCATCAGTTTCACTGCCATACTGGCAAAGCCCACATCCCGTATATCAGCAGGGACATCTGGCCCGGGGCCAGAATAACGGACATAGGCCGGATAACTGCGCGTTGTCGCAAAAACACCTTTACGAAGATGCTCTGGCAGATCATCCCGAATGGTCACGGTTGCCCGAAGAATACCATGGGTCTTGGTATTACCGCCCCGTTCGTAACTCCCCGGTTTGAAATGACCACGCATCTGATCAGCCATGAGGTCGATAATTTTATCAAGGCTCTCCTCTTCGTCAGGAGCAATTTTTTCCTCAGCCAACTGTAACCCTTCATCCTTGCGTCGCAGGTTTATTAAATATTGGATAATTCTGGCACTGGGTTCACGAAATAATCGGTTCCAGCGTTGGCGAAAAAGTGGCTCAAGCCTGCGCTCTATATGCAGCAGTTCTGTAAGAACGTCATGAATGAATTTCAATATTCTAGTCGAAATCTTCATAGGTTTTTATCACTCTCGCTAAGGGATGATGTGGCGATATACTCCAGAGCGCGTAGTCCCGGCATGAAAAAATATCCGCCCCCGCGTACGGTGACAAATTGCGGCAGGTGGCAGGTCTTTTGTGCAGGACCTGCAGG
>CAZWVC010000081.1:0-14329 GCA_964637245.1 uncultured Desulfocapsaceae bacterium | reverse complement strand
TTATCCTCGGAGATAAGCACCCTTAACTACTCGGTATAAACTTCGACTCCGATATTAAGTATTACCTGTGGTAATATTTATTGCATGCCTTGATTCTGAAAGAAAATTCTAATTTTGTAAAAAGCTCGTTTAATTATTTTTTAGGGAAAACGCAAGGTTTCGCGTTCAGGGAGTCAATTTGCCAGGAAATTAATAGGAAATCGCTCAGGAAAACGGTATAGTGAAGCAATCTGTAACCTCAATCAATGTATGCAAGGGGAGTTTACCTTCATATTGCTTGGGTAAAATGTGTAATGATTGGGAGCAGTTGTGCTACTATCACCTTAGAGAGGAGAGATATTTCCATGAAGCTGAAACCTATTTTGCAAATCACCATCATTTTTCTGATTTCCGTTGTTTCGGTGCATTCAGCATATGCCATTAGAGAACTTGGCAACAATCCTTTTTATCCTTCGCCTATCAAATCTGAAGCTGAGCTAAGAAGTATGCTGCTTGAATACAAGAGTGAAGTTAAGGAAGGCTTGACTAAGGCAGGATATCCATTCCTTTATGAGCCTCTCTATCAGCAGCTTCCCGAGGCCGAAATCTCCAAGGTACAGTACAACGAAGGTCAGACACTTAAATGGATGTTCTATCGCAAGAATGGCAAAGGGAAGGTTCGCATCGATAAAGATGTTGTTTGGGAATCAAAAGAGCCTTTGAAGAGCTATGAATTTAATGTCGACCATGATGGACAGCAATACATCATGACGGTTCCACCTGTATGTGGCAACCTTGCTCTCGCAGGTATTCGACCAGTACCAGTGGCTATGGCACCAGTTGTGCCACCTGTTGCCCCTCCAGTTGATACCACCGCTAAAAAAGCTCCTGTCACCGGAACCGGGGATGAGCAAAAAGCTGCAGATTCAATGAAGATACCAATCTTGTTTGATGCAGGCTATCTTTACCAGTTCGATCCTGCTCATTACCTGATCCTCAGGATTGGTACAGAGTATGCCTTTACGGATTCATTCTCCGTGATTGGTATGATTGGTGCTGCTCCCAGAATATCCGGAAGTGATGGCAAATCGGCCTTTATAATAGATGTATTTGCTAACTATAACTTTTCCAGGTTCTATATGGGGTTGGGACTTGGCGGTTGGCTCACCTCAGGCAATAACGATTTCGATGATGAAGATGATGACCTTGACGTGATATTCAACATGGGAGCCAGGATATTTGGTGAGCCGGATGGTTTCAATACCTCGGTTTTTGTTGAAGCACGTTCCGCAGTCGATGAATTTGATGATTTTGATCTTTATGGCAGATTTGGTGCAGGGTTACGCTTCCGTTTCTAGAACCAAAAGTTCATATTTGTAAAACTTTGCCTCCTCGTTTACCTGCGGGGAGGCTTTTTTATGGTAACACCAAGAGATTAGCACTAAAAATTATAAAGTAGTTGAGCATTAGCTCCAGAATCTTTTAGCTTTTTCCGCAACGTTTTCCGGGTAACTAAAGGTGGTCATTTCGCCTGATGCTATTTCAAAGCCGGTAAAATCACTACGTACCCATGGTGCATAACTTGAGCGTGCACAGCAAGAAACCCTGAGACAGGTAATGTTCCTTTCATCTTCGATTGCCAGTAAACTGAGATTATATGCGTTCCTGTTCAGGCTCCGATAGAATTTCTGGATATTGATAATCCCATGGGCAAGACTCTGCCAAACTTCTTTTTTCTCAGGAGAAAGCAGAGAGAACTCGGTAATAGCGATACCCCATATCTCATAAAAACCAGACGGTGCAAAAGCAGCAGTCCACTCCCATAACCCAGTGCTGCCGATGTACCTCTCCTCTGCTTCCTGCTCTGCTGCCAGAAGATCTGAAAAAAGACATTTACCTTTTAGGGGAGAATAGTCCTCAGTTCGTTGTTTGAGCAGTGCATGATTATTCGAAATCCGTTTCGTGGCATGCACCTGGAGGTGAGGATGGATAAGTGAGCCGCCAGCTCCAGGTAAATGATTCTGAGTAATAGCCATGAAAATGGCATCTGGATCAGCTCGTTTGACCCTGCATAGATAATCTGCACAGTTTATAAAACTGTCACAATAGGAACTTGGGGAAGCAGTTCCAATTTCAACATGATGGGTGGCATCAAAAAGTGAGACAGCCGACCATTCCGTATAGGGATAAAGGTTGGGAAAAAGCACCGATTCATTATATCTGAGTCTTTTTCCAGTGGTGATTTGCTGATGGAGGCAGGGGGTCTTGGTTTCAATATTAGGAGGACAAAAGGGGCATAGAGATTCATTCAAATCATGATCAGGTGGTTGGTAGAGCTTTTCTGTGCCCCGTTCATTTTCACCCGCTCTGCTGGGTGTAATCCTGCATTGCTTCAAGGTTACAGGATCAGTACGAATCTGTTGAATTTTGCGCTGCGGTTTGCCTTGAGCATCAGAGAACTCTGCCGATAAGTCGATCATGTCAAAGACTACCATTGGAGGCGTTCCTCCCTTATTTATCCAACGATTTGTTACGTTTGGTAAATATCAAGTAGTTCCTGGTGGACTGTCCTCCAGACAGAGAGGAAATCATCAGGATTGATAAATTGTATCAGCTATGTCGGAATAGTCACAGTGTATCTCGTTTTGTGAAAAAAGCGCTTGAATATCTGGCAGAGCATTGGAGTTTTCAATAATTATATCTGCTCCAGTCTTATGTATATCAATGTGGTACCCAGCTGTCTGAAGGAGAGTTAAGGCATCTTCGAATCGATCTACGATAAATCCCATTAGGGTAAAATCACTCATATAGTTAACGGGTATTTGCATCGTCGCAAGGAATATTGCTCTTGAATGTAAATCTCTAGGTAATAGTGTGATCTTAGCCATATCTAACCGTTATATACTTGACAGATGAGTACTTCAACAATTTGTTGCAAGCTATTGGTAAATTAATGCCCTTTGTAAAAAACACAATTTTATTGTGGCGCAGTGGAATTAAGGAAATTTTACGAGTAAACTTATTTGCCTAAAGAAAAAGGATATATATTCTAAAAAAAGAGAGTAAGAGTCTAATCATACCATAGATATATTTTACGCTCACAAGAGAAAGCTGGCGAGGAAGAAAGATTATCTAATCAATTGAGGAGGATATGGAATGGCTGCATCTAGAAGAGACCGAAAAAATGATCTGCTCATCTTCTTGTCTGGTGTATTCAGTGTCTTAGTTGTTTTATTCTTGACCGGTGCCAGTACGAACCTACCAGTAGGAAAATATGAAATGGAAGTGACCACAAATGGGAAAACAAATCAGATTTATGTTCTTGATACCATCACAGGTAGAGTGAAATGGGTAGATACTTTAGATATCCCTTTTGACCAAGTCCGGGGAGATTGACAGGATTAGTGGCTTGTCAATCCTCATCTGTCACAACCTGTTTGCCCTTTTGTTTTCCTGACGTCGTTACTTCTTCGGTCACATAGCGCTGCTATGCTCAATCAGTCGTACCTTGTAGGAAACCAAAATTGAGGCACGATCTTACGATACTTGAAGCTTGCTATGACACTAGAGTAAATAGTGCAGTAGTGTAACTACACTGATGGGCATTTTCCATACTTATGGTGTTAATTAGTTCCCATCCTAAAACTACCCTTTTGATCGATATCTTTGTTATGCTCAAAATTTTATCCTTGGAATATCAATTATATGCCTGCGGTAAAATTTCTCCCATGCCTCGATCTCAATCAAAATCCTGAGATTTAGGATGGAAACTAACTAGAAGTTTTAGAAATTTTATAAAGAATATTGCTGCTAGCCAAGATGGTATAAACCATCACCTATGCAGTTGGAATCTCACAGGTGTTGAGCAGACCCTGTAAATTATTGACATCATCAAGCCTTCCGAAGACAGTTATCACATCGCCCGCCATTAGTCTGGTGTGACCCCTGGGGATTATGATGTTGCTCCCTCGTTTAATTGACACCAGATTCACCGTCTCCGGTAATGGCAGATCCATAACGAGGGCTCGATGGCAGTTGTCTTCTTCTTTAAGGACAAATTCAACAAAACCGTTTTCTTTCAGGTTTCGCAAAGAGAGCTGACCTTCTACAATCTGGCCGCGCTGCTTGCGGACGATACCGACATCATAGGCCCGGAGAATATCACTTCGACTAATGACCCCAAGCAGGGTGCCAGAGCCATCACGATCGATAACCGGTAGACGGGCCAAATCCCGGGGAGCCATTTTCTGGATAGCAACCCAGATAGGTTCATCTGGATAGACCGTGATAGGGCTTTCTATGGCAACATCTTCGACCGTCATATCTTTTGGGGAAAAATCATCTTTCAGCTGGAGTTTATGCAGGTCTTGCAAGGTGACAATGCCATGAAGTTTATAATAATCTTTCATTACCGGAAAACCCAAAATATGACTATCCTGGAAAAGAGCCATCAATTCAGATAAGGGTTTATCTTTGTGGATAGTTACCGGATTGAGTTTCATAACTTCACTTACACTGACTCCCTGCATAATATCCATATCCCGGCCTTCTGAAAACCTGATGCCTCTTTTAGAGAGCTTAAGGGTATAGATGGATTCCGGATGGAGCCATTGGGCAAAATAACAGGCTGTGACCCCTGCTACCATCAGAGGGAGAATGATCAGGTAATCATTGCTCATCTCAAAGACAATCAACATTGCGGTAAGCGGGGCGCGAGCGGTGGCGGAAAATACCGCAGCCATGCCAACCAGGGCATATGCCCCTGCACCCCCGGAGATGGTGGGGAACCATAATTCAAATAGGTGACCCATAGCACCACCAAGCATTGCACCAATAAAAAGTGATGGAGCAAAAACACCTCCAGAATTTCCCGAACCCAAGGTAAAAGAGGTTGCCAGAGGTTTAAGAAAAACCAGTAAAAGAAGCACCCACAGACCACCGCTGCCCTGCAGGGCTGTTTCAATAAAGCCAAACCCTGAGCCATACATATGTGGAAGCGTTTGGAGAATTGGATTTTCCATCTGCGAGTGAACTGAATCAGGCACTCCGATACCCGGAATGATCATATAGGTTATTCCGATTATTCCTAAACCAAGAGCGCCCACAGCAGGTTTAAAAACCTGAGGAAAATCCCAGCGATCAAATACCCTCTCAGAAAAATCGAGCATCCGAATGAACATGATGCCTACTATTGCAGCAAGCAACCCAAGGGCAAGATAAAGCAGGATAGATAGTGGTGAAACCATAGTGTAAACAGGTACTTCAAAGGCAGGCCGGGCACCTAGGAATATTCTACTGACAATAGATGATGAGACTGCAGCGATTACCACATTACCAAAGGCGCGAACCTGTAGTCCTGACATAAGAACTTCAATGGCAAAAATGACTCCGGCAATCGGTGCATTGAAGGTCGCGGCAATACCTGCGGCTGCACCACAGGCAACCATATTGCGGATTCTCTCATCGGATAAATGGAGAATTTGACCAATACTTGAGCCGAGTGCGGAACCAACCTGTACAATCGGACCTTCACGACCAGCTGAACCACCTGTCCCAATACACAGGGCAGAGGCGAGAATCTTAGCAGCAGCAACCCGCGCTCGAATTCTCCCACCATGGAGAATTAGTGCCTGCATAACTTCAGGAACACCATGACCCTTTGCCTCATGGGCCAAAAGAATAAGCGGGCCCACTAATAGGCCACCTATAACCGGAATAATAAGGTAGGCCCAAATTCCCAACGGTGGAATAAGATTTGGGAGATAGGCGTAGCAGAAGTACTGAATGGTGTGAATGAGTTTGATGAAAAACACAGCAGCAAGTCCGGTGGTTGCACCAATTATGATAGCCAGAATTATCAGCGATATTCCCAAAGGAGGTGCTGCTCGATCTAGAAAATTGCTGAGAATGTTTGGTCTGGGACTCATGATACTGTGTTACTTATCTATCCTGTGAAGTCATCTTCTTTCTATGTACTCTCGAAATCCTGGGTGATCTGGATACATACACCGTTTTACTGATATGTACAATTATTATCCTCTGATTTATAGCTGATCTCACTTCATTAAGGGTGCTTAGAGAGTGTTTCCCTCTCTTTTAATGAGCCAGATCTGCCAGGAACGTCGTTAATGGCGGATAAAAGGTAATGATCAGCAGGTCAATGAGCAATATTCCCAAAAAAGGTGCAACAGCTCTAGCAACTGCAGTTATCCTATCCCCAGAGATGGATGAAGAGACTATCAGGCAAATCCCCATGGGTGGTGTGAGCATGCCAATTGCCAGATTTGTGACCACGATTATTCCCAAATGAACCAGATCGATGTCAAGGGTTGGCTGCATGGCGGCGATCAACGGAACCAGGAGTATAAGTGCTGCGGTGGTTTCAATGAAGGTTCCGGCAATTAACAGGATCAAGTTAATGAGCAACAGCAAGAAGATTTTGTTATCTGTTAATTGTAAAAGTGTTCCGGCAAGTTGTGCAGGTATGTCTTCAATTGCTGCCAACCAGCCAAATACCGATGCTGAGGTAATTATAAACATTACTACAGCGGAGGCGATTGCACCTTCGGTAAACAAAGGGCCAAGTCTTTTTAACTCTATTTCTTTATAGACAAATATACCAAGAATAAGACCATAGAAGACAGCAACTGCAGCTGATTCAGTGGCTGTAAATACTCCGGAAAGAATACCGCCTAAAATGATAAGAGGCGCTCCCAAGGGTAGCAAACCTTGCTTGAATGCACTGATCAGCTTAGCAAGGGAGAAGTTTGACTGTAGCGTGTAACCATTTTTTTTTGAGATATATGTTGCGACAGCAATCAAAGAGCCACCTATGAGTAATCCCGGAAGAATACCACCAGCAAAGAGTCTACCGATAGAGGCCCCTGTAAGGTAACCAAAAATGATCATTGGTATTGATGGGGGAATAATAACTCCTATGGAACCACCAGAAGCCTGCACTGCTGCTGCAAATTCAGAACGGTATCCGGATTCCTTCATTGCCGGTATAAGAATTGCTCCTACTGCAGCGGTGTCTGCTGCCGCCGATCCTGATATTCCTGCAAAAAACATAGCTGAAACTATGGTGACTGCTGCTAGGCCTCCAGGTAGCCAGCCCACCAGAGCATTGGCAAGATCTATAAGTCTCTTGCTCACTCCGCCAGCTGCCATGATTACACCAGCGAACATAAAGAGGGGTACTGCCATGAGGTGGAAGGAATCTGCACCACCAAACAGCCGTTGGATAACAATCATGAGTGAGAAATCACTTTGGAAAAAAAGTGTCACCAGAGATGCTATCCCTATAGCTAAGGCAATTGGGGTATTGAGAAGGAAAAGTATGAATAAACTGATGAGCAGTATCTCAGTCATCGCCAAGAGGTTCCTTGAGCTCAGAGAGGAGAAAGACAAGACAATGGAGGAGAAAAAGGCAGCCGCTAAAGGGGATGATACTGACTACAATCCACTTGGGAATGGCGAGAGCCGGACTTATCTGGTGGCGTATGAAGTAAGCAAAGCTTACCCCATAGTAAATCATAACTCCAAAAAAGCTCATCGAGATCAGATAAACCAAAATTTTACACGCTTTTTGAAGAGGGCGCCAGAGGCGTTGGGTGAGAAGATCGACACCTGGATGGAGTTTACGATAATAGGCACTGCTTGCTCCTAGAAAGGTAAGCCAGATCAAGAGATAGCGAGCCAGTTCCTCAGACCAGAAGAGTGAATGATTGAGCACATAACGACAAAAGACCTGCAACATGACAATTGCAGCCATGCTGAAGCCAAACAGAGCCAACCATTTCTCAACCCACCTGTTACTGTAGGTACTTGCCCGCCTGAGGAAGTTCATGGCTGGTGCAGTTTATCTGGTTGCTGCAAGGATTCTGGTGAGCATTTGTTTTACCCTAGGCTCCTGATACAGATCGTTATCCTGAAGATTGGCTACGGCCTGACGCAGCCCAGCGATATCGGGATTTTCTTCAACAATAAAACCCTTCTCTTTTAGAAGTCGCAGCCGGTCATTATTTTTACTACGGTTGTCATGGCGTTGGAACAGCGCGGCTTCATACATCGCACTTTGCAACAGATCTCTGGTTGGCTGATCCAAGGTGTTCCACCAGATGAGTGAAGCTACATCAATGTGTGGTGAATAGACATGGCGGGTCAAGGTCATATATTTTTGCACTTCGTGAAATTTATACACTTCCATAACCCAGAGGGGATTTTCCTGGCCATCAATAACTCCCTGCTCAAGTTCAGTATAAATGGGCCAGGGCATCGGGGTAGGGTTGGCCCCCAGCGCCTGCCAGATTGCTCTGTGCAAGGCTGAAGCCATGACGCGAATCTTCAGACCTTTGATGTCTTGTGGTTTTACTACCGGTTTGCGGTTGTTGGTAAGATTTCTGAAGCCATTTTCAGAAAAGCTCAGACCTTTAAATCCTGCCGATTCCAGACTCTTGAGGATTGCTTTGCCCAGAGGACCATCAAGAATCTCATCTGCCTGAGCATGATCCTTAAACAAAAATGGATAATTAATTACCCTGACGATGGGGTCAAAGGTATCGAAAGGTCCACCAGTAATTATACCCATCTGAATTGTATTCATTTGGATTTGCTGGAGAATCTCTGTTTCTGTTCCAATCGACTTTGAGTGAAAAATCTTAATGTTTATCTTACCATCAGTCTTTGCCTCCACGATTTCTTTGAATTTCTCGGCGACAATATTCTGGGCAGAACCAGGCTTTGTAACCACTCCGAGTTTAATGGTCATGGCTACTGATATTGACGGAAAATAAGTAATACAGCAAAGCAATAAAACCAGGAGAAAAAATCTAAGTGACATAGCAAACCTCTTTATCTATGTGGCGGGAAATCGCTTGATTAGGCATTTATTTCTGCAAGTTCCTAGCAAAGCTACAACAAAAGGTCAAGTAATCATCCAGCTGCTTACCAGAATTAATTTGCGTATGGTTTATCATTTTTCAAGGTTTTGTTCCTGACTTATTTGTGGTTATAATGGAAGAAAATAGGAGCTGGTTCAAGCTGTTTAACTCGTCGAGACAATACAGTTGCATAAGACAGGTTAATAACCATTATAAATTGAGAAAATGCATGAAAAAAACCGGAATCAACCGAGCGATTGAGACCTATACCGTTCTTTCCAATAATATTCAGCAGGTAATTAAAGGAAAGAACGACATGATCAAGCTTATGCTGGCAGCGTTTTTTTGCGGAGGACATGTACTCCTTGAGGATGTACCAGGGACGGGGAAAACAACCCTGGCCAAAGCTTTGGCAAAATCTATCGGAACCGATTTTAAACGAATTCAGTTTACTCCGGATCTGCTGCCATCCGACATAATAGGTGTTCCCATTTTTAACCAGCAGGAGGGCAGCTTTACCTTCCATCAGGGTCCAATCTTTACCAATATTTTACTTGCCGATGAAATAAACCGAGCAAGCCCTCGCACCCAGTCGGCATTGCTTGAGGCCATGGGAGAAAAACAGGTTACTGTTGAGGGCAAAAGGATTGATTTGCCAAGCCTCTTTTTTGTTATTGCCACCGAAAATCCCATAGAGTCACATGGTACCTATCCCTTACCAGAATCTCAAATGGATAGATTTATGGTTAAGTTATCACCGGGATACCTGGAGAGAGATGATGAAGTGATAGTGATATCAGATCAGCTCATGGAACATCCATTAGAGATGACAGAAGGTGTTACCTGTGAACAGGACATCTTTGAGGTGACCGAGGCGGTGTTGGCGGTGAGGATATCCGAAGAACTTCGTTATTATATCGTTGATATTGTTGGAGAAACAAGAAGGAATGAACATGTGGCTGTGGGAGCAAGTGTACGGGCTTCGCTTGCGCTTATGAAACTTTCACAGGCACTGGCATTGTTTGACGAGAGGGAATTTGTTATCCCTGAGGATATTGAGCTTGCGGCTGTACCGGTCATTGGGCATCGTTTGCAGATCCTTCCTCAGGCTAAGTTTTCTGGCATTACACCTCAATCCATAATTAACAGATTACTTGAGAAGATAGAACCTCCCCGATGATGCACCGTCTTTACGCGATTTATCGTTTTACCGAGAGAACCAAACGCTGGTTCTCCTCCAGATTCACCCATCTGGGGAAAGCTTTTTTAATAATTGTGTCGGTGGCCTTTTTCTTTGGTCTGAGTGTCCAGAGAACCATGATATATCAAATATTTACTTTGACTTTATCCCTGCTGGTTTTTTCTTATCTTCTTTCTCTCAGATTTTCCTCTCAGCTGCACATTAAGCGCTCTTTACCACAGACCTGTATTGCTGGAAAAAGCCTTAAATATACACTAGTTCTTGAAAACAAGGGCACAAAAGCAGAGAAGGGTTTGTTTATCAGAGAGGCAATGAAAGACTACTTTCCTGATTGGGCAGAGTTCAGTACAACCAAAGAAGAGGGTGAAGAGAAAAGGAATCTGTTTGATAGAAAAATGCTGTATTATAGATGGTTATGGCTTCTTAATATAGGCAGGATGGTGCGGTTGGATGATCAGCCTTTGCCCGAGATAGCTGTTGATCAATCCTTGGAATTTGAGATAACTTTAACACCATTGAGACGAGGGAATGTTCACCTTATCGGACATGTTTTAACTAAACTGGACCCTTTCGGGTTCTGCAAGCTGGAAAAGCGTACAAGTAATGGTGAGAATCTGCTGGTTTTGCCTAAGCTTTATCATGTTCCCCAGCTCTTTTTTGATGGTTCACGCAAGTACCATCAGGGGGGGATTAGCGCGGCCCAGAATAGAGGAAATTCGAATGAATTCCTCTCCCTGCGTGAATATGTTTACGGAGATCCGGTTAAACACATTGATTGGAAATCCACTGCTCGTACCGGCAGGACGTACGTTAAGCAATATCGTGATGAATATTTTTCCAGATATGGCCTGGTGCTGGATAGTTTTACGCCAAAAACCTATTGTACCATGTTTGAAGAAGCAATATCCGTGGCAGCCTCTATTTTGCTGGCACAGGACAGTGTAAATTCAGTTCTTGATCTGCTTTTTGTTGGTGAGGAATGCTTAACCTGCACTATGGGGAGGGGACTTGCGGGACATCAACGCATGCTGGAAATCCTCGCTTCGGTAGAAACGTGCAGAGACAAGTCCTTTAACGAGCTTACGAATCTTGTGCAGGCCCATTCTCCACTTCTCTCGGGCATTGTTGTAATTCTTATCGATCTTGACCATGAGCGAAAAAAACTTGTAGATTTTCTGGCGGCCCATCGTATTCCCACCAAGGTAATACTCCTTGCAGAAAACAGGGAAAAGGCGGAATCCTTGGTGGCGAACAATAAAGTTGATATTTCTATACAAATAATTGAGATCGATCAGGTGGAAGAGCAGGTGCTACAGTTATGATATATCCACCTTTTCTATTTGGCAGTGTCCTTATTTTTTGGGGTATCGAGACCCAAAGAGTGCTGATTGCCATTATTTTGGCTTTGATCATCGAAGCAAGCCACTTTATAAAAACCAGATATGATTTAGACAAGGATGATTTTGTTAAAATCTCAGATCTCACATCCCTTATATTCTTAGGTGCTGTATCTTTAGTTCTCTTGAATAATGAACCGGCAAGTTTCCTACGAATTACAACAGGGTGGGTACCACTGATTTTTTCGCCTTTAATTATTGCCCAACTTTATTCAACCGGTGACACAATAACCATAGGAACCAGGTTGGGGAAAAAGGAAAAGGCGTATACTCACAAACCAATCGATTTTCGTATTTATTACATAATTAACTGTATTTTTGCTGCAGCCACCGGGAATAGCAGATCGGTTTGGTTTTATGTGATGCTGGGTGGCATTATTGCTTTTCTACTCATCAGAAATAGAGGAAGATCTTACTCATTCTTGTCATTTGCAGTGCTGTTCTCTCTGACGTTGGGGCTTGGATATTTAGCTGGGGCAGGTCTTGAAAAATCACACAAATATGTAATGCAAAATTCATTTCGCTTTCTTCATAAATATTATAGAGGCCAGCTTGCAGACCCGTATAAAGCTCATGTGAATTTTGGTGATACCGGCAGACTGAAATACTCCGGTAAAATAGTTATGCGAGTTGATTCTCCAACTGAACCGCCTCTACTTTTTCGAGAGGCAAGCTTCACCACTTATCGTCAAGGCAACTGGTTCGGTAATCAAGGTGAGTTTGAATTATTGGTTCCATCGGGTGATAAAATATGGGATTTGATTGAATCACCTCATATTGCAGGTAAAAAACTGCAAGTTGAATTAGGCCTACCGAAGGAAAAAGGTTTGCTGCCTTATCCAGCTGGCGGTTATCAGCTCACAAGTCCAACAATTTTTGAAATAGAGCAGCATAAGAATGGAACGGTAAAAATTGTTGATGGCGCGCCAATTGCCAATTATGAGTTGTTTTATCATCCTGAAATGGCTAAAAAAACAGATACCCCGCGTGATAGAAACCTTGAGATTCCCACGGATGAACGTTACGTGTTAGGAAAGGTTGTTGCAGAGCTTTCCTTGCCTGATGATGCAGTGAGTACCAAAATTGTTGCCATACAAGAGTATTTTGCAACAGGATTTGGATATTCTCTTAAACTTATTGGCAGTGGTGACTTTGCCACTCCTTTGGGAAATTTTCTGTTATCGAGGAAAAGTGGATTCTGTGAATACTATGCAAGCGCAACAGTATTGTTACTTCGCTATCTTGGTATCCCCAGCCGTTACTCTGTGGGATTCGCGGTGTTTGAAAAATCCTTTCTTGAGGGAAAATATATTGTCCGTAACCGTCACGCACATGCCTGGGCTGAGGCTTACGTCCAGGGAAAATGGGTGATAGTGGATACTACCCCTTCATCGTGGTTGACAGCAGATGCAGAGCAGGCCTCTGTCTTCGAAGGTCTCCAGGATCTCGTCAACCTAATTGTCCATAAATACCGGTTGTTTCAGATAGGCAGTGGTAGGGATTATACACTGCTCTTTTCCATCATAGTTGTTATTCTCACAACATTACTGGTAATTCGTATATATCGGCGGATGAGACTTGAGGAAGTCACAATGGGAGATGAGATATCACCAGGGCGGTCTTTTTCCCGAATCAAAACACCTTTTTCCCCTGTGATAGATGATCTCCTTTCCTCCGAGGTCAAACGTTTGCCTGACGAATCTTTTGTCAGGTGGGCGGCACGTTGCAGGGCTTGGTCACATTTTGATGAGGTTGAATTTGCTGAGCTTTATCGACTTCACCTCAGACTCAGGTATGATCCTGTAGCTGATAATGATAGAGGTATTACAGCACTACAGCAAGGAGCAGAAAAATATGTTAAAGATATTGGGGCGATAAGATAGGTAGTTGAGTTAAATCGAGTTATTGAAGATCCTTTTAACTCACTCAATTAATCCACCAAAGATACATTCTCTTCAAGGATCAATATGTTTACATCACGGCTTGAACGTTTGGGAAATTTACTCAGAAAAAGTGATATTGCTGGCATAGCCCTGAATGCTGGCCCAAGTCTTACCTACTTTACGGGATTGAACTTTCATTTGATGGAACGGCCTGTTGTCTTGATTGTTGTGCAAGGAAGTGATCCTGTTCTTATTCTCCCTCATATGGAAGGTGCCAAGGTTGATGGAGTAACAGGTTTGCGACCTTTCTTTTACGGTGAGAACCCTCAGGAATGGCCCAAGGTATTTACTTTGGCGTGCAAAGAAGCTGGTGTCACAGGTTTAACGTTGGGAGTTGAACCACTACAGTTCCGTCTGCTGGAATATAATCTACTTAAGTCATCGGCCGTGGTTGATCTGGTTGATGGCACAGCACTGATAAAAGAGCTTCGCAGCATCAAGGAGCAAGCTGAAATAGAACGGTTGCAGAAAGCTGTGGATATTGCTCAAAGCGCTTTGCAATCAACGCTACCCTTGGTAAAAAGCGGCATGTCTGAAAAGGAGCTTGCTGGTGAGCTGGTTGTCCAGCTATACCGTAGCGGTTCAGATTCGGTGCTACCATTTTCACCAATTGTTTCTTCGGGCCCCAATGGGGCCAATCCCCATGCCACGCCATCTTCAAGAAAACTAACCGAAGGAGATCTTCTGGTTATAGACTGGGGTGCATCTTATGCAGGCTATGTTTCAGACCTGACTAGAACTTTTGCAATTGGTGAAATCGATACGGAGAGTGCCAAAATTCATGAACTGGTGCAACAGGCAAGTGCTGCAGGTCGGGCTGCAGGTTGTGTTGGTGCCACCTGTTCGGATGTTGACAGAGCGGCCCGTCGGGTTATTGAAGAGGCTGGTTATGGGGAGTATTTTCCCCATAGAACCGGACACGGTATT
>CAZWVC010000080.1:0-14368 GCA_964637245.1 uncultured Desulfocapsaceae bacterium | reverse complement strand
AATAAAATGTTTTAATCTGTGATCATTAAATTGTTCATGAAATATCCGGGCTAGTGAATGAAGGACTTATTTTGTTGTGCCAGGAGCTATCCTGCAGGCCGATCTAAAAAGCGGCATGTTGAGTATGGCAGCATTGTATTATTAACCAGCCCCTGTATGGAGTTTTCCACGCAGGAACATCTTCGTTTTTGAAGAACTTCTTGCATAGAGATTCTAGCCAAGCTATGGTATTTTATCAAAAAGATATTCCAAACCGTTCACTTTTATCTCATAAACTATTTTCATAAGCCTACCCAGTTTACCGTTGGGGAAGCCTTGTTGGGCGAACCAGATGACATACGGTTCCGGTAAATCTACCAATTTCGTACCGGTATATTTGCCAAACGGCATGCGATATTCAGCTAGTTCAAGTAGCTGAGTGTGATGGTTATTTTCGAAGTCGGCTAATTGCGAGGGCTTTTTTGAAGATGGTGCCTTTTTATTTGTCACGATAAACAGATTCGAAGAACTGATTTAGTGCTTTTAGATCAAAATTGTCGGGATCATAATCTTGCAATCCCGGCACATCGAACATCTCCTTAAGCTCTTGGTCGTCGGAACCCGCCAGATATTCAAGTAATTCCTGAAACATGGGAACACCTCCAACATCTTCGGGAGGACATGCTCTGGCGCCATCAAGAATAATGGGAAATGACTTGCCTTCGCTTTCAGGCATAACCTTCTCCAACATGATGACATGCTCCCAGTTATCACCAAAATCATAGGTATAAACTACCCCCTGAAGCAGTTCCTTCTCTATATCTGCCAAGGTAAATCGGGAGTCATCCAAGATTGCTTTGTCAGCATAATCATCTGCTAAAGGTGGCCCATAGAATTTAAAGCCTGCCTGAAATTGATGCATGTGATAATCCTGCCATCCCATCGCCAGCTGGATTATCTTATGAAACTCCGCCAGACTTGTTGAACTCGGCAGTTGAATAAGCCTCCAGATTTCCGGCTTGGTATAAGCGAGTGAAATTTCCAGCTGGTAGATAGATCCTGGCTTATTGTTAACTTCTTTTTTTTTGAGATTTTTCGGTTTATTTCCCTTGGTAAAGTCAACCTTGATTATTTTACCTTTCTTCCCATTGTTGACTTTGTCAGCTGCCAGTTCTTGGTCAGGCAAGCTACAGCAATCGCTAAACTTTTTACCACTACCGCAAGGACATTCAATATTCTTGTCAATCATGGCCTTCTCCAATATGGAAGTAGTACCATTTATATGGAGATGTTCTTTTCTCCTTGCTTCTAATTTAGCCGCATGCTTTTGGATGGTTTTAACCGACAAATCCAAGGCTTGAAGCATAAAGAACTGAACCTGCATAACCCTGTTTAAATCACTTCCCGAGAGATTTACGCCCAATTTCAACAGTTCTTTTTTGGGTATATGGTCAAACATATCTACAGCATCTTCGGGATACACAATACCTTCAATGACAACGAGGCTGTTTACTAGGTGATCTTTTTCTTCATCGCTTAAATCATCGTGCTCTTCCCAACACTCAGGGCGAAGTGATAGAGCCTCTTCAAAACCTGAGGACCACTCGAAGATCTTTTCGAATTCCTTTTCCTTAATATTTTCCATATCAAAGGGCATACGCAGAGAACCCCGCTGAAATGCCGCAATATGCTTGTTGAGTACAGTGAACATTGCACTCATCAAATCCCTGGTTTGCTCTTCACTTTCATGATCGATATTTTCATCACTAAAAATGACCGGAATCCATTCAGAAGGCTGGATAACTGCGGGGGTAATGGCGATGCCATAGAGAAAACCGCGCATTTCGAAATAACTGAGAGTTACTTCGGGTACTGAAGACAGCTTTAACAGCTTTTTTAGTGCCTTTTCTTCTTTTTTTGTAACTAGTGATTTCATTACAGCAGAGGTTTGGAAGGATAGTTTATGGGTACTGGAAATTAGTCTGGAATTCTGGCGATTCGTATACCTTGAATTAATGCACAACCCTTTTTACCACTCCAGCAGAAATACGCAACCAAGAAATATGCGCTATTACCAGATCCTGGGCTATATTACTTGTCGAATAAAGCTGCCCACTCCACCAGTGGGTTAATTAAGGGGCTGTTATTTCTGCCACTATTTCCTCTCCACCATAACCATGAACACTGTCATGTGCCCGGACCCTGATTTTTTTTGTTCCCGCTGGGATTTTTGCAGCCGGTAACGAACGGGTAAATGGTTCCTTGGAATGTGGATGCATCAGAACCCTGGTATCGAGCAGCTTGCCATCCCCATCAAGTATTTCCCACCGATCTGCATAATGCTCCCAGCCATCATCATCGTGCTGAACAGTAGCGGAAACAGAGATATTCTTATCGGACTCTCGCTCAATTTTGACCTCCAGAATGTGAGCCTCACCCGCATAGCACTTCACACACAGACAAAAAGCAAAAAGGAATAGACCTATTGTCACTCGCATATATTTCTCCACTGTCTGATATTTGCTACTGTTTGCAATATTTGCTAATAATGCTGTTTATCATGTATGAGATTATTACCTCATAAAACACTTTTTAGCATAAATATTTCCTACTTCTACCACTTTATTCCGGTGAAAGTGAAGTGGTAAAAATACCAGGAGGAGCTGAGGTGCAACATCTACTCAATCACCGATGGGATATCTCCCCGGCAGAAGCAATACGGATTCAGAACGAACTCCGAAAAATGGTGTTGCTTTCTGACAGTTTCAATACCATTCACACTGTTGCTGGCATTGATGTGGGTTTTGATAGGGCAAGCAATACCGGAAGAGCTGCCATCGTCGTCTTGGATCTCCATGATCTTGGGATTATTGATTCAACCTTTGCAGAGTTACCTCTAAAATTCCCGTATATTCCAGGCCTTCTCTCCTTCCGTGAAATGCCCGTTATTCTCCAGGCATTCACTCAGCTCACTATTTTACCAGATTTGCTGCTTTGTGATGGCCAGGGTGTAGCTCACCCCCGCCGTCTTGGTATTGCCTGTCACTTGGGATTACTCACCGATATTCCAGCTATCGGGGTGGCTAAAACACGGCTTACAGGAACACATGATACTGTTCCTGCTCGCAAAGGGTATTGGACAGAACTAAAAGACAAAGAGGAAATTATCGGTGCCGTCTTACGAAGTCGAGAGAAAGTAAAACCGATTTACATATCACCCGGACATAGGATATCCCTAGAGTCAGCTATATACTATGTAATGAAAACCATAACCCGCTACAAACTTCCCGAAACCACTCGTGCTGCTCATGCTCTGTCTCTATTTAACAATACTGGAAAATAACGAGATATGGTAGAGAAGGAGACATAACAAACTCCGATCACCACATGATAATTTCAACGCGTCTGTTACGTGGCTCATATATATTGTCCACTGTTTGGATTTTGGGAATATTTTCGCCAAAGGCACGAGTATCAATGGCCTCTTCATTCACTCCATAGTCGATAAACATCCTCGTCACTACCGCTGCTCTTCTTTTAGATAGCCACATATTATAATCACTGTCACCGGATGTGTCTGTATGTCCGGTAATGCGCACTCCTCTGGAATCTCTTCGTTTAATGCGCTCCAGGATATGCGGCAGGCGATTGATCGACTCTCTGGTAAGTTGGGTCTTTTCAATTATAAAATATAGGCTGAAGTATTCTTGTGGTGTCGGTAGTATTGATAATACTGTCGAAAAACCAGATTCAATTTCAGCCTCACTCATGGTTTGAGGAGGTGTAGGAGGAGAGGATTGATCAGATATTACAGTTGCTTCCCCTGATTTTTCAATTTCAACTGAACCGGCGTTATTGGCCACCGTTATGCGGCCAACAGTACCATCCGGATCGGGAAGCAGTACAACGGTGGTTTTTTTTGCACAACCACAAATGCCCAGTAAGAATAAACATATTCCTCCGAGTAACACAGCATTGCGTAGAAACCCCTTAACCATTGTTAGCAACCCACTTTCACAATAGACTACTTAACTTCAACTAAAAGCTTTGTTCCCCTGATCCCCAAGGTGGCGTCAGGTGTTTCAATCTTGACTTTTTGTGGGGCTAATTTAGTTATTTTTCCGCTTAAATACGAGAAGGTACCTTTAAGAACTTTAGCAATGAAAGAGAGATTATCAGTTGCCGGATCAAAACGAAAATCACGGACAATCATTTCACTGTCCGGCCCCAGGGAAACCACAGAATCATCCTTGAACACAATGCCAATACTGCTTTCAGCTTTGGTTATAATTGAATCACCAACTTTAACTGTCATATTATCAACAGCTTTTTGCATTGACCCAGCCGATACAACTTTAACATCCCCTATCACCGATTGGATGAAACCTGCGGTCTGTATTTCTGCCCAAGACTGCCCTGCATGGAAGAGATTGAGTAAAGTTGCCATTAAAACTAAAATCGTCTTTTTCATTTTTCCACCCTCCCATATCATACTCGTTACCAACCTACCAATGAACAAGATTTACCAACATTTGAATGCTGGTCTTAATAATCAGGTTATCCCATTTTTTGCAACTTCACACCCCTCTTGGCAAAGAGGTTTACGATTCCAGGGCATCATAACCAAGATCCGTGCCATACCGCATGCCCCAGTTACACCTGCAAATACCATCCCGCCTGCCATAAAAAGACTGGCAACAAAAAAGTATGGTGATACCAACAAACCAAGTATGGTAAAAAGCAAAATCATGCTTCCGGCAGCAACCAGTATCTGACGGTCAAGGGGTAGAGTTCGCGTCCCTGAAATTACAGATAGTCCCACCTCTTTCCACCGAACAAGGCCACCATCAAGTACTGCGACATTTTCCAGTTGTTGCGCCAGAGCTTCAGCTGCCTGTTTTGCCCGGGAACCAGAACGGCAAACCAGAATAGGAGTTTTTGCACCTATTCCCAGTTCACTCAACCTCTCTTTATTCACCAGATCAAAGGGTAAAAAAAGTGAACCCGGTAGCTGTTCGGCAAGTACCTCTCCTATTGTACGTATATCAATAAAAGCACCTTGTTCTTCCACTGTCATCTTTTCAGCATCTTTTGGGGAAAGCATCGTAATGTTTGGCATTGTCATTCTCCATTAGCAAATTCTATTTAACCAAGACCCTTATAGACATATACCAACAACTATTACCAACTTTAGCGAAAACAGCCACAGAAAAATGAAACGAAAGCGATAATATAAAAGAGTACTATTCCAGTAGTATTACGCAGAAATCCAATTATACAATGGATGGAAGAATAAGTATTACGAGAAAAGCCTTAATGGACGGGAGTCTTTCTCTGTAGAATTAGCTAGTTTTTATCCTAAAACTAAGCACTTTGTGCCAAATCAAGGCGTGCATTAGGTTGTTGTCACAGGCATATAGCTGATATTCTGAAGTTAAGAATCTCTTGTACAACGATGAGATTGAATAAAACGGTAGTTTTCGGGTGGAAACTCATGAGATAATACATCGTCAGGAATATGCCACTCCTGCGAATTTATCCAATCACGATAGCTGAAGTGAGGATCATATGTACCCGCCTGTTTGGCGATATTGAATTTTCGCACTGGCCGTGCATCGGCCCCAACACCTGCAATATAGGCCCAATTCCCCCAATTTGAGGAAACATCGTAGTCAAGGAGGTGACTTTCAAACCATTGCGCTCCCCACCACCAGGGTATATGCAGATCATGTATGAGGTAGCTTGCAGCGCACTGACGTGCCCGGTTGCTTATCTCACCTGTAAAAAAGAGTTCTTGCATTATTGAGTCTATTAAACTATTGCCGGTATGACCAAGAGCCCAGCATCTGAAATCAGCCCAATATGATTGAAGACTCTGCTCCAGTTGCGCGGCAAAAGCCCGCATGCTGCTGAAAAATGCCACTATTTTCTGGATGTGGTGATTGACATAATCCGCCTCCTGCCGCATTTCCATCATCAGGTATGTAACGGAATCATCGACGGATGAAAACCAGCTATGCTGAGAATTGAGTTGATCGCCGAGAATAAGACGCAGTTTTTTTCCATGGATGTTGTTTTTATGCGGTTGATGAGCAAGGAACAACAATCAAGTAGCCTGACCGATCTCTTTTATAAAGTGATCATAGTTTTTGGGATTGTCACTTTCTTTTCTGAAATGGGTAAACAGCAGGAAAGGTAAGATGCTGGAGAGTTATAATTTCTCCAGCATCTAATCAATGAGATTAATAGCTGCTTTCGTTTAGCTGAACCTTACCACGAAATGTCCAGTAAATAAGAACCGTATAGGAAAGTACCAATGGCATACCAATGGCGACAATGATCAGTCCAATTTTCAGGGTCAATGGACTTGAAGCTGCATTGAATATGGTGATAGAATAGTCAGGGTTGTTTGTCGCCGGAAGCAGATTGGGAAAAAGTGCTGCACTGAAGAGAAAAACGAGTGCAGCAATTGTGCAGCAACTACTGATAAAGGCATAAAACGGTCTTTCCTGATAAATTGCTCTGGGGATATTGGCAATCGCCAGAATATTAAGAAAAGGTATCACCCAAAGGATCGGGTATTCATCAAAATGTTTCAGTGAAGCTGGAACCATTAAAGTTGACCAGAGTGTAGTGATGATAAAAAGTGCCAAGAATATAAAAAATGTTCCGTTCATATATCCAAGCAAACGTTTTTGCAAATCTCCTTCAGTCTTGAGATATAGATAGATGGAACCATGCATGGCAAGTAGCGATACGGTGAAAACTCCTACAAGAACGCTGAAAACATCAACCATTTCTAAAAGGGTACCCTGATAATCACCCAATTCGGAGATGTTGAGACCTTGCATTAAAGCTCCAACGGCAACACCAAATAGCAGTGCAGCAAGTCCGGAACCCAGGAAAAACAAAAAATCCCAAAATGACCGCCAGCCTGACTCGGCCCTTTTTGAGCGGAATTCCAGGGAAACTGCACGAAAAATAAGGGCAAAAAGAAGGGCAACAAAAGGAAGATAAAAGGCACTAAAAATGGAGGCGTAAGCATTAGGAAACATAGCAAAAAGTGCGCCACCAAAGGTTACCAGCCAAACCTCATTACCATCCCATAAGGGTCCGATGCTATTCATCACCAGCCGTCTTTCGGTGTCGGTTTTAGCCACAAAAGGATGAAGTATTCCAACACCCAGATCAAAACCATCAAGGATTGCGTAGCCTATGAGCAGAACATTCAAGAGAACGAACCAAATTAAACAAAGCATTTCTGTACTCATGCTGCACCTCCTTTTCCATCTTCCTCATCTTCAAACCGGGCATGTTGCCGATCAATGGTAGCCTGCCTCATGCCATGTTCCGGTACAGTTGCTTCATGAATGATAGGCTCAGGACCTTTACGGATTTTCCGGTCCAGAACAAATACCCACACCGCCAAAAGCGCCAGATACAAAATAGAGAATAATATTAATGATGTAAGTGCTTCTGCAGGTGTTACCGAAGCACTGATGGAGTTATTGGTGCGCAGCCCTTCAGACTCATCATACTGAACAAAGCCATCTGCCCCCACCACAAGATCATCTCCCGAATCGTTCCAAGTTACCGGAGGGTTGACCGTCCAGGGTTGCCGCCCAACCTCCGCAGCAATCCAGCCGGAATGATTGGAGGTGATAACAAAGACAATGGCAAAGACAAAGCTCCAGAGAATCCAGGGCTTTTCTTTTATGGTTCCACGCCAATTGTAGTAAAGGCCCAGTCCGCTAAGAAGAATCATCAGCGAGCCGATGCCCACCATTGCCCTCCAGGAAAGTAGGTGATGACCAGCGGAGGACGATCTTCTTTCTTGAATCTATCTAGCCCGACGACGGGTTTGCTGAAGGTAAAATCATCGAACATGAGAAAGCTTAAGCCTCCGGGTATCCCAACACCAAAATCTACGCGCTCTTCTTTTGCATTTGGCCAGCCGATCAGGTTGAGATCGCCCCGGCCGGATTCGAAATGCCCTTCAAATGCTGCGATTTTGGCAGGTTGATAGGCATAGACATTCTGCGCCTGAAAATGACCGTTGGCCGCAAGTGAAATTGAGGCGACAAATGCCATAATCAACGCCCCGTTAAAGGAATGTCTGGCAAACTCGGGGTGTTTGCCTTTAAGCATGTAATAGGCGGAAATGGAGAGCACATGAAAGGCTCCTACAGCCAAGCAACCCAGGAGAACATGACTGAGACGATAGACTGTGGAGTGATTGAATACCATTTCCACAAAGTTGACGATCTCGGCACGACGCTGCAAAACCCCGTCTACCACCCAAGGTACCATGCCGGTGCTGCCATCGGGCAAAGTCCCCTGTCGCATGATGTCTACAACGTGATGGCCGGCAGGTGTCTGCTGCCAGCTATTGGCCACAACAATCCAAACAGAGGAGAAAATTGACCCCATGGCTACCATGTAGACACTGAACAGATAAAACCCGGCACGTACCTGTTCCCTGCCAAATGCAACAACAGCCAGGAATCCCGATTCGAGAAAGAAGGCAAATATTCCCTCTGCAGCAAGCGCACTGCCAAATACATCACCAACAAACCGCGAATAGGTTGCCCAATTGGTACCAAACTGAAATTCCATGACAATACCGCTAGCGACGCCAATACCAAAGTTTAGAACAAAAATCTTGGTCCAAAATTGCGAAGCCATGGCAAAAATGGGCTTTTTGGTGAAGTAGTGTCTAGTTTCTAAATAGGCAAGTATTAACCCTAGACCGATAGTGAGCGGTGGGAATATATAATGAAACATGATTGTAAAGGCAAACTGTAGGCGGGACAGGAGTACAACATCCATAGATTTCCTCCATTTCAAGAATTAGCATGCAGGGAAAGCTTGTCTTCATAAAAGAAAATTGATGATAACAACTTCCCTGTTGAGAAAATCGCCGAGTCAAGTTGCTCAAGACAACAACTTTCAGGGCATCAAATTGCCAGGCGAATTCATTTGAACATATGCAATATACCTTTTATTTGCTCACCTTTCAATATATTCGGCAAGTTTAAATAACTGTCCTTTTATGAAAATTGAAGATCAATACATTTCGCCAATATAGCCGTAAAACTACATACCCATTGAGAAATAAAATGACGTATGATTAACGATTCCAGAAATGACAAGCCACCTGATGGTTTTTTTCAATCTCCAAGAGAGGTGGTTTTTCAGCTGCACATAGATCTTGGGCGATGGGACAGCGGGTGCGAAACACACAGCCAGATGGTGGTGCAAGTGGCGAGGGTAAATCGCCTGTCAGCACAACTCTTTTTTTGGTTTTCTCCTGATCGGGATCTGGGATAGGCACTGCAGAGATTAAAGCCTGAGTATAAGGGTGCCTGGGATTGGAGTACAATTGTTTCTTAGTTGCTACCTCCATTACTTTACCGAGGTAGAGCACCATTATCCGGTGACTGATATGACGGATTATGGAGAGATCGTGGCTTATAAATATGAGGGAAAGCTCAAAGGATTGTTGCAACTCCTGGATTAAATTTACTATTTGCGCCTGAATGGACACATCTAGTGCCGAAACAGGTTCATCGCAAACTATGAGCTTAGGACGAAGGATCATGGCCCGGGCAACACCTATTCGCTGACATTGACCTCCTGAAAATTCATGAGGATACCGATTGATCATTAATGGTAGTAGCCCAACCTGCTCCATTATCTCAGCAACCTTCTGTTTGCGTTCTGGTGCAGTCAACTCGGGGAAATGAACCGTCAAAGGTTCTCCAATAATATCACCAATGGTCATTCGGGGGTTGAGACTCGCTAAAGGGTCCTGGAAAATGATCTGCATATCCTTACGGTAAGAAATCATATCCTTTGGCTGCAAACCAGCCAGCTGCTTACCGCACCAGACAACCTCTCCCGCTGTGGGTTCAAGAAGTTGCAACACTCCGCGCCCCAAGGTTGACTTGCCGCATCCTGATTCTCCGACGATTCCCAGTGTTTCACCGGAATGCAGATCAAAACTGACATCATCAACAGCTTTGAGTGGTATCGGCGGGGCAAAAAGTTTACCAGAGTAGATGGGAAAATAGACCTTTAATCCACGCACCGAAAGAATCGGCGTGTCATTGACATCCACAGTCTTGCTCATGAGAGTTTCTCCAAATGACATGCTTTCCTTCGCCCATCCCCAACTTGCCGGAGTCGTGGGATTTTCTTACGGCATATATCCATGGCATATTCACATCTGGGTGTAAAACTGCACCCTTCTGGAAGCGCTTGCAAGTCAGGTGGTTGTCCGAGTATAGTATGCAGTGTTACCTCCGCTGGATTATCAATACGCGGCATTGAACTGAGCAGCCCTTTAGTATAAGGATGTTGCGGATTATGAAAAATGTCACTGACTGCTGCTTCTTCAACAATTCTACCACCATACATCACCACAACCCGGTCACTCAATCCTGCTATTACTCCAAGATCGTGGGTAATAAGCACCGTAGCCATATTCAATTCCCTCCCAAGCCTGGCTATGAGCTCCAGAATCTGTGCCTGCACGGTTACATCCAGCGCAGTGGTCGGTTCATCGGCAATCAAGAGTTTAGGCTGGCATAGCAGGGCCATGGCAATCATCACTCGCTGTCGCATTCCTCCTGAAAACTCATGAGGATACATGCGAAACCGCTTGGTTGCCTCAGGTATGCCCACCAGATCAAGCATATCAACGGAAGTTTTTGAGGCATCGCCCTCGCTCATTCCCTGGTGTTCAATAAGCACCTCATTCATTTGCTTGGAAATTCGTAAGTAGGGATTAAGTGAAGTCATTGGATCCTGAAAAATCATGGAGAATTCCACTCCTCTGAGTGTATTCAACTCCCCAGTGCTCAATCCTAAAATCTGTTTCTCTTCAAAAAACACCTGGCCTTCCGCTCTGCCATTTTTTGCAAGTAAGCCCATGATGGAGAGAAAGACCTGGGTTTTGCCTGATCCCGACTCTCCTACTATTCCCAAACATTCGCCCGATTTCATGGTAAAGTTAACATCACTCACCGCACAAACCTCGCCATCATGGGTATGAAATCTAGTGGTGAGGTGTTGAACATCAAGCAACATAACTATCTATCCTTGGGATCGAGCGCATCACGCATACCATCCCCAATAAAATTGAAGCAAAACAGTGTGAGAGCTAAGAAAACAGCGGGAAAAACTAGCATCCATGGAGCCGACTCCATCTGTTTTGCACCTTCAGAAATAAGCACCCCCCAACTGGTCAGCGGCTCCTGGACTCCCAGCCCGAGAAAGGAGAGAAAACTCTCGGTGAGGATGACCTGAGGAATGGTCAAGGTCATATAAACAATCACCGGGCCGAGTACATTGGGGATAATATGTTTGGTTATTATCTTCCAATTAGAAACCCCAATAGCATGCGCGGCTTCAATAAACTCCTTTTTTTTCACTGAAAGTGTCTGGCCCCGCACGATCCTGGCCATTGTTAGCCACTCAACCGCACCAAGTGCGACAAAAATGAGAAATATATTTCGGCCGAAAAAAACCATGAGTAGAATAACAAAAAACATAAAGGGCAATGAATAGAGTATATCAACAAGTCTCATCATCACATTATCAATTCTTCCTCCCAGAAAACCAGCTGTTGCTCCGTAGGTAACCCCAATCAGAAGACTAACAGTAGTTGCCAGAATCCCCACCATAAGTGATATTCTGGCACCATACAAAGTGCGGACAAAAAGGTCTCTACCATTACCATCGGTACCAAACCAGTGTTTCAACTCAACGTCTGGTGGTCCTGGAAAATCATACCCCCAATCGGGATCATCATAAGCCCAGGGAGAGAGATAGGGCGCGAAAATAGCAAGAAGAATAATGATTGCTAACAGGATCATGGAAAAAACTGCAGCCTTGTTATGCAGTAATCGGCGCAAAGCATCCTGCCATAAACTGCGTCCCTTAACCCCGTTGGTTATAGCAAGGTCGGCCAAGTGGTCCTGTTTAAAGGGTTTTTGTACCACTATTCCACCTTAACCCGAGGATCAAGAAATCCGTAGATCAGATCCACAATTAAATTTAATACTATGATCAGTACTGCATAAAATATCACAACACCCATAACTACAGGATAGTCCCGATTGAGTGCACCCGTCACAAAATACCGACCTATTCCGGGAACATCAAAGATTGATTCAATAACCACCGAACCAGTTATAACAGCGGCGGTGGCCGGTCCCAAATACGATACAACCGGTAACAAACCACCTTTTAGGGCATGACGGACTACTACAATTTTTTCCGCAAGTCCCTTGGCTCTTGCTGTACGGATAAAGTTGGAATTCATGGTTTCCACCATACTTCCCCTGGTCAGTCTAGCAATATAGGCTATTTGGGGCAGAGCAAGGGTAATTACTGGTAAAACTTGAAACTTGAAGGCACCATCACCCCAGCCTGCTACCGGTAAAATGGAGAGATATACACCAAAAATTAGGGCGAGTAGAGGAGCCATGACAAAGTTAGGAATGGCAATTCCGGTCATTGCAACCCCCATAACCACGTAATCAAATCTGCTGTTTTGGTTCAGCGCGGCAATAGTCCCGGCCGTCACACCGAAGAGTATCGCCAGAATTATTGCAGTCAAACCAAGCCTGAGACTTACAGGAAAACCTGCAACAATCAAGTCTGTCACGGTGAAATCGAGATATTTGTATGAAGGTCCAAAATCACCTTTCAGGATGTTCTTCAGATAGATGAAGTATTGTTCGTATACAGGTTTATCGAGATTATAGGCACGCAGGATGTTGGCCTCTATCTCAGGCGGCAGCTGTTTTTCTCTATCGAACGGTCCGCCAGGCGCCAGTCTCATCATAAAAAAGGCAATTGTTATGATGACCAGCAGGGTGGGGATAGCGCTGGCAAGACGCCTGATCGCATAGGATAGCATATTGTGACTCCTTTGGCTGATCCGTAAAGTCGGGTCCAGCTATTAAAACAGACTTTACGGATCAATACCACCAGAGATTATTCTCCCGCAGCGACTAAGCGGGTAGAATCTACTTCAGCGACACATAACGCCAGCGATGGATATCCTTAGGATTATCGACAAACCCAACTACCTTTTTCGACACGAGATTTTTAGAAACATAATGGTAAATGGGAATCACCGGCTGATCTGCCATGGCCATTGCCTCTGCCTTACGCATCATCTCGGCACGTTTGGCAAGATCTGCGGTGATCTCGGCATCTAGCATCAGCTGATTATATTTAGGATTTGAATAGCGCCCGTAATTATTTGGTCCGGTACGGGTTTCCAAAAGATAGAGGAAATTCTGCGCATCGTTATAATCGGCAATCCAGCCTGCTCTGGCTACCTGAAAATCTCCCTGTTTGAGATCAGCATAATGCACTTTTACTTCCGAGTTGAACAGCTCCACCTTTACTCCTATAGCCTTCCACATAGAGGCTACAGCCACTGCAATGCGCTTATGATTTTCCGAGGTGTTATAGCGCAGTGTGAATTGTAGGGGGTTGTCTGGACCAAAGCCTGCTTCGACAAGCAGCTTTTTGGCCATAACCAGACGGTCCTTATAAGGTGTGTCCTTCCACTCAACTTCGGCAGGATTCTCGTAATTGGCAACTCCAGGAGGCACAAAGGAATAGGCCGCCAGCTCACCTGTTTTCAGAACCTTGTCCACGATGGCCTTGCGGTTAACCGCCATGGAGAGCGCCTTGCGAATGCGTCTGTCGGTAAATGGTTTTACAGATGAATTGATAGGATAGTAATACACCCCCATATATGGTGCAATACGAGTCTCATCTGGTAGGTTTTTCTTTAACCAACTTATCTGGTCAGAAGCAAAATCCATGGCAACATCGATTTCACCTGCACGAAAACGTTTCTGCACAGCAGCCCTGTCTTCTTGGGTATAAAAAGTGAGGTTATCAAGTGTAAGTGAGTCAGTATCCCAATATTTGTCGTTTTTGGTCAGCTTTACATGAGTATTAGGCAGCCATTCCACCAATTTATAGGGACCATTGACAACCATGTTTTCAGGCTTTGTCCACATCTTGCCAACTTTGTCAATAACATGCTTAGGTACTGGATAGGCAGTGTAATGCGTCAACAATTCAAGAAAATATGGTGCCGGTCCAGTAAGCTTGATTTCAAGGGTATTTTTATCAACAGCTTTTACCCCTAGAGTACCCGCATCTGCTTTTCCAGTGTTTATTGCTTCAGCTCCTTCGATGATATATAGCAGTGAAGCATATTCTGCAGCGGTTTCAGGCAGTAGGATTCGACGAAGTGAAAAAACGAAATCTTCCGCAGTAAGAGGGGTTCCATCGGACCAGCTGGATTCCCTTAATTTGAAAGTGTACGTCTTTCCGTCTGGCGATATAGTCCACG
>CAZWVC010000079.1:0-14500 GCA_964637245.1 uncultured Desulfocapsaceae bacterium | reverse complement strand
TATAACGGTAAAAAGCTTATGGAGTTTTCTTGCTCAGCAAGGTTAAATGATTAAGATACAGAAACTCGCCAAAGCTGGTTCAAATCAATTTTAGGTACAGTGGTGAGTGTATACATTAATTCCTGTTATGCAAAGGTTTTCTATGACAATTAAAGAAGCCCAGGATGTCCTGCTCATAGAGGAGCAGGGACTCTCGGCAGTACGCCACAAGATTGGCTCCGAATTTGAGATGGCGGTTGAGACTATTTTAGAATGTCCTAGCCGTCTGGTAATAACAGGGATTGGCAAATCAGGTATAATTGGCCAGAAAATTGCGGCAACCCTTAACAGCACTGGAACACCTTCATTTTTTCTCCATCCAGTTGAAGCTATGCATGGTGACTTAGGTATGGTCGCAGGGACGGATGTAGTCATTGCAATTTCTTATTCTGGCAAGACTGCTGAACTCAATCATCTCTTAACAACCCTTAAAGAGAGAGGGGTTACCATCATTGCCATGACTGGCGCACTTGATTCGCCTCTTGCGTTAGCAGCAGATATCGTTCTTGATATTGGAATTCCCAAGGAAGCTTGTCCTCTTGGTCTTGCTCCAACCACCTCAACCACTGCTACTTTAGCTTTGGGAGATGCATTGTCTGTGGTACTCCTCAATAGAAAAAAATTTCAAGAATCTGACTTCCGCCACAATCATCCGGGTGGGAGTTTAGGTGAACGTCTCAAGGTGAAGGTAAGTGAAGTGATGGTCACTGGGAGTAGAGTGCCGGTGATAGAACAGCGTTGTACAGCAATCGAAGCAGTTCAGGTACTTAATGATAAGAACCTGGGTGCTGTCCTCATTGTGGACGAGGATAACCGAATCGCAGGGATTCTCACAGATGGTGATTTGCGCAGATATATTGCCGATCAAGAAACCTTTAATGGCTCATCTGCCGGTGATGTTATGACACCTGATCCTGTGTGTATAAAAGGAGATATGCAGGCCGCTGATGCTCTGAGTATTATGCAGAGACACGAGATAACCATCCTGCCAATTGTCGATGGAGATGGTAAGTTATCTGGTATGTTGCATCTCCATGATTTACTTGGAAAAGGTGAATTTAAATTTCTTGTGTGAGATTATTTTAAAAAGAGGGCGGAATTATGTGTCAGGTAAATGTCTATGTACAAGAGGAAAAAAACCAAAAATTGTTGCATGAAAATATAACTAAAATGGAAATTCTGAAAGCTGGGGTGCGAATCAATACAATGTTTGAGGGCACAACCGATCTAGCCGACATGGTGATAGACCATATCGATTTTTCAGCAGGCAAGATCGTACTGCAGAATAGACAATAACTCATAAAGGTTGATGATGAATGAGATTGAAAAATTGCGAGTTCTCCTACCGCATTGGATAGAACATAATACTGGTCATGAGTCCGAGTGTCTGAAGTGGGTTGAAATTGCCAAAGAGCAAGGAAAGATTGATGTTGCCAGCAGCATTGAAGCTGCAGTACAGACGATGAAAAAAGCTAAGCAGCATCTAGAGACGGCATTGGCTAAAGCAGGCGGTCCTATGGCGGCTCATCACCATCATCACCATGATTAAGTTAGTTGGTTATCGCCTTATGGTTACTATATTTATCCAAAATTAAGAATTGCAAAGAACGTAGCTTAATTTCCGATATATTCGGTTTATAAAAAAAACCTCTACCTGTAAGTTTGCCAGATAGAAGTTTTTCTGGTGTTATCGGAGAGACTTATTGTGATTCGCTATAAAACTGCCATTTATTCTGTGCGGGATCGTAACTGTATAACATTACAAGTCTGAGTTTCCTTCCCTGCCTTCTCTCAAGACACTGCAACTCATAGAGTTCTTTATTATTCTCAAATTTTAAGAAAGTTGCTTTGGGATCGCTTAAATATTCAGGAACTGCTGCACTATAGTTCTTTTCAAAGAGTTCTTTAAAATTTTTCTCGAGATATTTAGTTCTTTTGGCAATCGCAGCCTTGCTCCGGGTATCAGCTATGGTCTTGCGGGTGCCCTGGATAATAGATTTGAACTCCCTATCCTCTTGAAACCCACTAGCCGTTACGGAGGAAATCACTTGATCTAGTGCGGTAATGGCATCTTGGTAAGCATTTTTCGCCAGTTTATTATCAGCCTCTTGCTTGAATTGAACGATTCGTGTTCGCAGGATGATGCGTTCAAGCTGCTGTCGTATCTCATTTGGATTGATCCTCTCTAGCAGCTTGTCTTTACTGTCTAAAAGATCAATCGCCTTTTGATACTCTTGAATTGCCTGATCCATATTGGATTTGGAAAATGCATCTTTTGCTTTATTAATAAAAGCAAAGAGTTCTGCCTCAGCCATGTTGGCATATAAAGATTCAGAGTCAACATGTTCTGAGGCAACTACCGATATGTCACGGAGCTGAAGAGCTTTTTCATACTGTTTGATGGCGCTTTCCCAATCATTTGCTGAGAAAAATTTCTTCCCTAAATCGAGATGCTGCAGATATTGGATCTCCTGGAGTTTGGGATTTATACGTGAGATGAGGCTACCACCGTACTCCTCTGGTAAGGCTTCTGCAGCAGAGAGAGCAGAAGAAAACATTTCCTTACCTTTTTCCAGCTCTCCTCGGGAAAGCAAGGAAAAACCTCGGTTGATGGAAAGGTTAATTTCAGCAATGCTAATCCTGTCGTTTACCTCCTGCAAGAGGGTCTCCTCAAAACTATCAAGAACTGGCTGGCCTGTTTTTAATGCTTCATTATAGTAATCGGAGGCTTTCTTCCAGGAAGATTTATTGAAATACCCGTCTGCTTCTTCCTTCTGTTGGTTAAATTTAAGAACACGGTCCATGTTCACCTTTTTAACAAACTTTCCTTGGAAAAAAACGCGACCGGCGAGACCCTGCTCCATCTCTTCTGAAGTAAGAGTCAATTTAATTTGACGCTGCAGGGCGTCACGATCATTCCTTTTGTATAAGCTTATTTTTTTTAGAGCTAACTGGGCATCTTCGCATTGTGCCTGAGCGCGATTGAACTGTCCCTTTTCGATAAATCTGGTACATTGATTGTACATCTGGGTTGCTTTTTCCAGGTTTGATTTTGCCGAGAAAAGGGGCATTATGAAAACAACCGCTAGGACGAGAACGAGAACCACCCCTAATATTGGGAGCAATCGAATCGTTGCTTTGGTTGTCTCCTCAAAAAAAGCTACCCGTCTCTCTCCTTTTTCCCTTGGCTGTGTCTCTTCAACTGTATCAATTGACTCTTCAGTTTCTGAGTCCCAGTCACCAGCCATCTCAACTGAGTTTTTTGTTCGGTCTATGTTTTCCTGAATGTTGGGGAAATCTGGAACGATACTAGCAACTTTCTCAAACAATTCCAGAGCCATTTTGGGATCACCCTGGTGTTCGAGCTCATCAGCCTCATTTTGGAGCTTTTTCGCTTTATTCAGTAAATTTGTGATGTTGGTTTCGATTTCCTCACGATCTTCAAACTGCTCTTCTTCAGCTAGATCGTTGAGGAAGAGGGAAAGTTCATAATATCTTTTCTGCCTGATGAGCAGATGTATGCGATTTACTGAGCTTTTCCCCGATGGCTGTGCTGTTGAGGGAAAAGAGATGTCATCTTCGGGGACTTCTATTTTTCCAGTACTGAGATAATCGTGTTTGCTGGTAATGTCATTTTCATCAAGCGTATCGATACTGTGTGGCACAAGATCATCTTCGGAGAGTTCAAAAACACCAGATTCTGTTTCTGTGTCGTAGGAGAGGTCAATATCTTCAAAAGGAATTTGATGAGCTATTTTCTGGTACCAGGCCACCGCAGAATCATTGAAGGCATTTTCGGTAGAGTAAATTTCGCCAGAAATCATCTTGCCGATGTAGAGGATGAGCTCAGGTAAAGTCTTGTCTTTGTTCCAGAATTCACCTATACAGATTGCTGCCTGATCAAAATCAGGATGAAAAGTGGGAGTTTGAGGTGTACAGCTCGGCGGAAAGTGCGGGAAGCCAAAGGGAATATTGATAAAAATAGAATGTTCCCTCGATTCTACAACCTTACCATCATTATCCTGGGCTAATCCAAGAATGGAATATTTAATTTCATACTTCTCTGGCGGATCATCATCAAAGGGAATAATTCGTATATATTTATGATTTCCAAATTTATTTTGGAGATCCTGGTAGATTTCTCTTAGCTGTTCGTTTGGTGTAGCCATATGCTAATCAAGGTTGATAATGATGGTGTGTACGACAATTATTTGGGAGATATGCAATAATTACATTTCATCTTAGTTTATACATATTTCAGTAGAATAACAGAGAATAGATGTAAAATGTAGAAAAATGTTATTTTATCTTCCATTTAGATTGAAAAAGTTGCAAAAAAGGGTCACCATTGATAGAGCATAGTAACGGACTGGTAAGTTAAGACTTGGCGTATTGCCTGAAAATAATCCATGCTGCCGGTATAAATGGGCAGCCTACTATAAATGAAACCTTTTCGCGCTGTTTTTCAGATCATTGAAGACAATAACTGCCCGCTATATGAGCTGGAAGATATTTTTGTCTTAACTGAGAAATCACTTTCCTTCCCAGAAGGCAAGGAGAGTTGCTTAATATTAGTTAGAGAGCTTACCCAGTTACTTTTCCTGCTTTTAGGGGAAAATGATCACCCCAATTTTAAAAAAAAGTATACCTGCAGTGGTTGTACCGGTCTCATTAAGTTCTGCCAGATTCCAGGTGATGAAATCGAACTGGCTAGCGCAGCAGAGTCACTGTTAACAGAAAAAGAACAAAGACTCTTTGATAAAATACATAATTATTCCCTTCTAAAAGCTATACCCACCAATCACTTAAAAAAATTCATGAGCTGCTTTCGGGGAAGGGTAATTGCCAAAAATGAAAATCTTATTACCAAAGGACAGCTGAATGAATATTTGTATATTCTTCTTGCTGGCCAAGTTTTAGTCGAAGATGGTCAAGTGCCGATAACCAGACTTGGTGAGGGGGAACTCTGCGGTGAGATGAGCTATTTCGGTGATAATATAGCAAGTACGTCGGTTCGGGCGCTAGAGGAAACTAAAGCTTTGGCCATAAGCGGTAAAGATTTTAGCATGCTGATCAAGAAATCAGATGCGGTCCAGATGCACATGGCTAAGTTGCTTGCCGAGCGTCTTTCCCGGGCAAATTCCATAAGAGCAAAAGACTTTGAGTCGTGCATGCAGGGGCGGCTCAATGAGATGGCTCCAGCAGAACTTCTCCAGGTTTTTCATATGCACCAGAAAACCGGGGTGCTCAATCTGGAGCTGCCTAAAGGATCTGGCAGAGTTTCTTTCCTCGAGGGCTCCATAGTTGTGGCTAATTATTCAGGAAAGAGCGGGCAGGATGCCGTTTTTGCCATACTGGTGGAACGTGAGGGTGTTTATAACTTTACTACCGGACTACCAGATAAAGACATGAAAGAAAGTGCCATCGGAGATTTCATGATGCTCCTTATGGAAGGAGTTAAGAGGGTTGACGAGGATTGATATTACTTGATATCAAGAACAATTTGCTTTGTTGTGGCTATTTGCCTCTCTCCCCATTTTGCATTATGAGTTGGACTTACTCTTGCTGTTGAAAAGGTGGCAAGGAAAATATTTCCATGAAAGAATTAACGTGATACTCGGCAGGCAGACTATCGTTTTTGAATGCTATCAACGCTACCTTGCAGGAGGCCGTATGGTCTCGATCTATTATTGAATCACCAATAAAAATCGCCTCATCTGGAGAACAATTAAAGTATTCCAGGATTTCAACTAACCCATCAGGTGCAGGCTTTGGTTTTGTGGCAGTTTCTGAAGTGACAACTTTATCGTAATACCCATCCAGGTTGAATGTTTTGAGTAATGGCATCATGGTGTTGGCACGATTGGTCGATATGGCTAATTTGTAAGAATTCTTAGTTTTTTCGAGAAATTCCACCAAATCATCTTCCATTGTCATGTATTGAAGAAAGGATTCGTAACCCAGTTCCTTACGAAATTTTTCGATTGCTGCAAAATCAGCATGGGGGTAATAGCGGAAGATATATCTTACCGAATCCACTGCGTTGTGCATGTGTACATATTCCAGCTCTTCCTCATCCATAGGCGGAAGATGAAAATGTGCGAGCAAGTGGTTGTAATATTTTTGATTGGCAAGGCGTGAGTCAAACATCACACCATCACAGTCAAAGACAATCAATTTAAGCATAGCGACAACACACTTTTAGATACTGTTAAAGAGTCTGGTATGCAGCCATTTGATACCAAAAAGCAGAAGCTTTTCATCATCTTCAAGTTCTTTTTGTAAATCAGCCACACGCGGATCATCAAGCTGAGTTTGGGTGAATAGCCTTTTTCGAAAAGAATCCAGATCATACAATGCCAGGATATAATAATTAATCTGTTTTGCCGTAAGCTGCAGACCCTGACGGATTTTATTGTGCTGAATAATGGCAGCCAGAGCATCATTCATCTCGTTATATTTATCTAAACCCTGTGCAGTTGAATATTCAATCGGAGTTTGCTGGGCAGATTCTTTAAACCCAAGACAATGATCTTCTTTAAGCAAAACGAAATGCTCTTCCAGGCTGTTGTCATCCTTTTTCATAGCTGCTCTACCCATGGGATAAGCACGGCAGGCACCCGGTCTGTCATGGTAGACTGAACACCCCTGCGGGGTGACAAATACACAACTTTCATTGCCGTCGTCAACCATTGAAAGATACAGTCGCGGAAATACATCATTTTCATCATGCTCCACTATGACATAACGATCAAGGAATTCAGCGGAGGAGATTTTCAGTCCGTTTTTTAAGCGAAGAACATCATATGGAGTTAGGGCAAGTTCAAGCTTCCTGCAACAGTGAGTAAAACAGCGAACGGTCTTATGACAGGCAAAGCTGAAATTCTCACCATCTCCCACACTGGTGAGATTTTTAGGCATTACAGGTAACTTCATTTAATCTATCTCAACTTTCCTTGATTTTCCATAAAGTTAATATTGGAGAGGCAATGAATATTGATGAATAGGTGCCAATAATTACTCCACAGAGCAATGCAAAGGAGAAATCATGAATAACGGAACCACCAAGAATGAAAAGCGCAAGTAGTACCATTGCCGAGGTAAAGGATGTTACGACTGTTCGACTTATCACTTGATTGACACTGGGATTAATTATGCTGTGCAATGGCTTGGTTTTGTTTTTGCGCATGTTTTCCCTGATTCTGTCAAAAACAACCACGGAGTCGTTAAGTGAATATCCTGCCAGAGTAAGAAGTGCTGTAACAATTAAAAGGGTGATCTCTACATTGAAAATCCAGCATATTCCCAGGACAACCAGAACGTCATGAAACGTTGCGACTGCCGCAGCAAGTCCAAAGCGTAAATCAAAGCGCAGAGCCAAATAGATAATTACTCCAACAAGAGATATGAGTATAGCCAAAAGGGCCTTGTTACGCAGCACAGCACTGACAGAAGAGCCAATTTCAGACTGGCTTTCCAAGACAAATCCCTTTTCGGCGAGTTCCGCATTAAGGATTTGACCAACGGATTCGCTGAGGTTGGCAACTACTTCCTCTGATTTTTTCACTTTTATTATGAGCCTGTTTTCATTTTCAACCTCCTGCAGGTTGATACCGGCCATATCACTTCGATCAAAAGCTGACCTTACTTCTGTCATGGTAAATTCTTGTTCTGCCTTATATTGGAGAAGGGAGCCACCAGTAAAATCAACCCCAAGATTGGCGCTCCCGCGAGTAATCTGAATAAAAGAAAGCAGACCAACAGCCACCATTACACCGGAGATTGCAAAAGTCAGTTTCTTAATCTTCATAAAGTCAAGCGCTGGTTTTTTGACAAACTGCATGAACATTAGATTCTTTATCTTACGCATGGAAGAGAGCGAATCAAAGAACAAGCGGGAACAAAATAGTGCAGTGAAGAGATTGAAAATGATACCCAAGGATAAAGTTACAGCAAAACCTTTAATAGGGCCGGTTCCAAAGAGGAACAGTGCCATGGCCGTGATCAGGGTGGTAACCTGGGAGTCAACAATCGTCCAGAATGCTTTGGCAAAACCCCCTTCAATACTCGATTTGACTGATTTACCAAGGGCATATTCCTCTCGCATTCGCTCAAAGATAAGAACATTAGCATCGACAGCCATACCAATAGAGAGCACAATACCTGCAATTCCTGGCAGGGTAAGAGTTGCACTGAGGATGGCAAGCCCGGTAAAAAGAAAGAGAATGTTAAGAACAAGGGCGCTGTTGGCAATAACCCCTGATAATCTGTAATAAATTATCATAAAGCCCAGAACAAGGATTGCACCAAAAACACCTGATGAGAGTCCTCTGTCAATTGAGTCCTGGCCAAGGCTTGCACCAACTGTCATATTCTGGATGATATCAACAGGTGCAGGCAAGGCACCAACCCGTAAAACAATAGCCAGATCTGAGGCTTCTTCGTGGGTGAAGCTACCGGTAATCTGCGCTGCTCCGCCTAATATTTTCTCGCGGATTACAGGAGCAGAACGCACCATATTGTCAAGGACGATGGCCATGCGTCTACCGGTATATTTCTCGGTGATATTGGCAAATATCTTTCCGCCCCTGCTAGTCATATCAAGGCCGACATAGGGTTCATTAAATGTTCCACCGATGCGTACCTGGGCGTTTTTTATCATATCACCCGTCATGAGAATCTTATTTTCCAGAAGTATGGGGCGTTCAATTTCTATCTGGGTTTTTTTATCTACCTCACGTTCGAAATAAATTGATGTATCTGATGGTAATAAAGACTCAACAGCGCGGTTGAGATCGCGGATATCTTCGCCTTTTTGCCATTGCCCTGAGCTTACTGCTTTATCGATGATCTCATTGAGGTTAATTCCTGAAGGTTCTGCCACAGCTTTGAATTCCAATTGGGCAGTTTCACCAATAAGTTTCATTGCTCGCGCTGGATCTTTTATACCGGGCAACTGGATAACAATTTCATCCTCTCCTTGCCTGATGATCACGGGTTCTGCAACACCAAACTGGTCAATCCGGTTGCGGATGATCTCCAGGGATTGGTTGACTGCATTGTTTTCGATATATTCGAGTTTAGCGTTGGTAAGTTTAATAAGAATGCGGGGAAAGCTACCTTCATTGGCTTCTATAATCGCCTCAATGTCTTCATCCTCTTTAATGATAGCTTCAACTTTTTCCAGAGCACTGGCATTTGGTAAGGTAAAGATTATCGTGTTCTTCTTTTCAGTCTTGGTGCGCACTGCAGATATAGATTGTTCAGAGAGACTGTCTTTTAAGTTGGTTGCTGCAAGCCCTAGGGTATCTTCAGCAGCTTTTTGCAGATTTACCTTCATAACCAGGTGGATACCACCTTGTAGATCAAGCCCTAATCGTAAACCCTCGGGTGCCATATATTTCTTCCACCACTCTGGTGCGTCACTATAAAACGAGGGAACTATTGTAGTTACTGATCCGATTATGAGAAAGATGAGCAAGCCGAGTTTAACTTTGAGATTTGTGTTCATTTATGCCTCTGATTGCGTTCTAGGGTGAATTGGCGCAAAATAAAATTTATATAATTGAGTGATGGAGGATGTTCGCGCTCCAAACAGCATGGCGATTATACCGCAATGCCATAATCTTGCAAGTTTTGCACGCATTTTGCGATAAAAAAGCGGGAAATATAGATTACAGCATAATTGTCAGGCCTTATTTATTGCCATTGCCATACATGCGGCACCAAAACCATTGTCAATGTTTACTACGGCAAGCCCAGGAGAACAGCTATTCAACATGCCCAGAAGCGCGGTAAAACCGCCTAGATTTGCACCATATCCAACCGAGGTGGGAACCCCGATAACCGGGGCACTGACAAGTCCACCTACAACGCTTGGCAGTGCACCTTCCATACCCGCAACAACAATAATTACAGATGCTTGAGTAAGAAGAGGCTGCTTGGTAAGGAGTCTATGCAAGCCGGCTACACCGACATCATAAAGTGATTCAACTGGTTGGCCAAGACTCTCTAAAGTCACTTTGGCTTCTTCTGCCACCGGAATATCTGATGTTCCGGCACAGATAATAAGAATCTTTCCCCTGCACTTAGACTCTTCCATAGGGCGTGGGTTGCCACACAGAATAGCAGCCTTGGAATGATATTGAAGTTGAGGCAGCTTGGTTCGGACTGCATTAGCTTTCTCCTCATCAACCCTGGTAACAAGAAGAACATCCTTATTTTTCAATAATGAGGAGCTAATTGCTATAATCTGTTCAATGTTTTTCGATTCTCCATAAACCACTTCGGGCATACCAGTCCTCAAGGTACGCTGATGATCAAGACAGGCGCCCTCAATGGTCTCTGCCGGTTGCATCTGAAGCTTTTCCAGAGCTTCATTGACGCTGCATTGCCCGCTTTTCACCTGATGCAAAATTTCAAGTAGTGTTGTCATCTTAATAAATCTCCTTTAGCATACCTTCAGAGGCAATGTAGCATGAACGATACTCTATATCCATAGTCAATAGCTGGAAACAAATTCATTCCACTGGTGAAAATTATATTGTTTCATCAATGTGCTGGTAGAAACCAACCCGAAATCCAACAAAAAAGGCAGATGTGCGACAATCTCTTTTATACCGAAGGGGGGTAGCTTCCCTTTTATAAATAGGGTATAAAGATAGTTCTGCAAGGGTTTGGTTAATGTTTGTGAAGATTATTTTGCTGAAGTAGGTATTAATTATGTATGCACGTATATATATCCTTCGTTTCCCTAAGGAAACCAGTGATAAACCATTTATTTATCATTTGGTAAAAAAATATGATGTTGAGTCAAATATCCTAAAAGCCGACATCTTTCCTCATCGTGAAGGGATGATGGTGCTTGAGCTCAGGGGAATAAAGGATAACGTCAAAGAAGGCTTGGAATACTTGAAAAGTTTTGGTGTCCGAGTAGAACGTCTAGCTGCTGGTATCAGCCGAGATGATAAAAAGTGTTATCAATGTGGAGCCTGCACCGGAGTATGCCCTTCAGGAGCATTGTATATTCACAGACCAGATATGGCTGTGATTTTTGATCCGGAAAAATGTACTGGCTGCAGTCTGTGTGTTACCATCTGCCCCGTACGGGCAATGGATGTATTTCTTGGAGAAGAATTCTTTCCTGTAAAATCTTAGCTAGTTAGACTTTTTTTAAGTAGAGTTTGTTAAAAGCCAGATAAGCTGCTCTCTAGGTTTTGCCTCTAGGGGTAGAATAACTCTTTTTGAAAAACAAGCTTTAGAGTTCCGCTTTTTCTTTTGAAGAGAATCCTTAACCTATTCATTCTTGCCTCATGCCTTAGCTTTAAAACCATTACACCTATGCGATTATGTATATATGGGCATGAAAGAAAAAACATTTCTTTTTGAAATATATACTTATCTCATCTTTTCTTGCGACAATGTACAACTTAGGTCTTACACACAGCTGGGTTTCAAAAAAAACAGAGTTATATGGTGATCATGATCTGTGGCAAGTCCAGTACAGTTCAGGAACAGCCATTGTAAATGTAAAGCGATCCTGTGAAGACTTAAGTGCCTCTTGCTGTTAAAATACTCGATTGGCAATTTCGACATGATAGACTTTTGAGCTAAACTGATATTTATACAAATCAGGTTATTAAGATCAAAACTGCAGATGTTATACATCGACCCATGTTTTATCAAATTTAATGGATAATATAATTGTAGATTTGACCTGTTGCTGAATAACGAGTCGTTAAAATAATGAGCACATAAAACGGATAAGTAAAAGAGCAAAGCCATGTTAAATAATGGTTGACAAAACACACTTTTTGTATAATGAATTTTGTATACAAAATACAAAAAAGGTTTTTGTAGATGAAGAATCTTGGACTTGAATATGAAAATCTAGATCAGAGGGTATACCAGGTAATCAAATCGATGATTGAGGATCGGCAATTATTGCCTGGCCAGAAAATACCCCAGGAAAAACTGGCTGCTGAGTTAGGGATTAGCAGAACGCCGTTGATTAGCGCTCTCAAGTTTCTTGAACATGAAAAGTTGGTGGAAACCAAACCTAGAAGAGGCTTTTTCGTAAGGCTTTTTAACATTGATGAAATGATTTCAATATTTGAGATTCGAGAGGTGCTTGAGGGATTATCTGCTAGACGTGCGGCCCAGTCCGTATCGGTAGAGCAGAAAGATGAACTCCGCAAGATATTCAGCCCATTTCTCAGCAATAAAAAGATTGAAAACTATCAAGCCTACTCAAAAGCAGACAGAAAATTTCATAACCTTATCGCAGAAATAGGATCTAAGGAATTCCTTACAAGCATTCTTCAGACTTTCAATATCATTGCATTGGCATACCAATACCCAACAAGAGAAGGCTTGGTTCGTGATCCTAACAACACCATTAAAGAACATATCGGGATTGTTGAGGCAATTTGTGGTCATGATCGGGATTTAGCAGAGAAACTTATGCGGAAACATCTCAGTGCAACAATAACTGAGTTAAAAAAATATAACGGTTGACATACTAACACTATGTGTAAGGAGGTGACCCAAAACCAAGTAACTGATGGATGAGTGATAAAATCTGAAGTTGAGGAAGAAGTAGATCACTACATACACCATAATCAACACTAAAGGAGAGGTAACACTATGAAAAAAATCCTATTGATTAGCCTGGCAGTATTACTGGTATTGTCAGCTAATGCGTATGCCGCAAAAAAATTTCCAACGAGAAACATTACGAATGTTGTAGTTTGGGGTGCTGGTGGTGGAACAGATACCTGTAACAGGATTATCAGTGCAGAGATGGCACCTTTTCTTGGTGTGAACATAAATGTCATAAATAAAACAGGCGGGGTTGCCGGATCTGTCGGGATGAATCATGGTTTCAAGCAAAAACATGATGGGTATACCGTTACTGGATTATCTGAATCAAACGTAACGGCAGGAGTACAAGGCGGTTGGGATCAAAAATTTGATGTATGGGACCCCTTTATCGTCGGTGGTTCTCCTGATCTCATCTCTGTTACTCCCAATACCCCTTATAAAACCCTCAAAGATCTTATTGAGGCAGCAAAAAAAGCACCGGGAAGCATAAAGGCAGCAGCCAGCGGTGCCGGTTCCATTCATCATCTTAATCTTCTTGCTCTGGAAAAAGGATCGGGAGCAAAATTTAATTTCATACCCTACAAAGGCTCTGCGCCGAGTCAGAACGCAGCCATGACAGGTGAGGTTTCTGTGGTAGTTACTTCTCTTGCAGAACAACAGCAATTGCTCCGCGGTGGGAAGCTTCGTCCCCTGGCAATGTTGATTCCGGATGCATTTGAAGTGGAGGGGTTAGGTTCAATTCCTTCAGGATTTGACGCCTACCCAGGACTCTCAGAATATCTGCCAATTTCTCAAGCGATTGGATTTGCTGTTCCTCATGATGCTCCAGCCGATGCCAAAGCTGCCTTAGTTGATGCATTCCAAAAAGCCATGGCAACAGACAAGGTTAAAAATTGGGCTAAGGAGAACTACTATCTCTTATCCGGCAAATCCGGTGAGGAGGCGCGTGCCGTATTCTCAGCCTTAGAGTCTAATTTTGCCTGGACTTTATGGGAACTTGGTGCAGCAAAAGTCAACCCAGAGACACTTGGTATTCCTAAACCTTAGGAATAGTGTTCGATTCACTGGTTGATTACTAACCTAAACGATACTGGGGCCGAGCTGTGAATAGCTGCAATGCTTATCAGGCCGGCCTCAACTGTTTGTAGCCTAGAAAGAAAACCTATGATGGAGATAGAAAAACTCAGAAAGGCAGATGTTTTCTCAGGTACACTTGTTGTGCTCCTGGGCGTATTTATCGTTGCCATGGCTTTGCAAATGCCAATGAAAGACTCGTATGGAGGCGTGCAGAATGTCTGGTATGTCTCTCCAGCTCTCTTTCCCATTTTAGTTGGTGGCATGCTGGTAATCCTTGGAGGGCTATTGATGAAAACCGCTCTAATGACCATTGGTCTCGCCGGAGTTCACCAGGTAATGAAATATCTATTCAGTTCCGATTTCCTGGGATTTTTAAAAAAGCAAGACACCTTACGTTTTTATGGTATCGTCCTTAACCTCATTATTCTAGTTTTCCTCCTGGTGCCGAGAGTAGATTTCTTTTTAGCCGCAACTATCTTTCTGCTCATCTTTTTCTTCATGTTCTATTGTGGAACTGACACTTTACTGACGAGTCTCATCTTTTTTACACTTGGTGGAGCTTTATTTTTTTGCCTTTTCACTCTCACACCATTGGCAGAAATTGCTAATTCAGTTACACCTTTTGCCGCTGATATACTCATAATTCTTATGATTATTGGTCTTCTGGTATTTGGCGCGAGACAGGTTAAAAACACACCAGATCTTCGTAAAAAATTCAGATTGAGCATAATCATTGGTTTTATAGCACCCATGACTATTGGCATTATTTTCAAATATTTTC
>CAZWVC010000078.1:0-14540 GCA_964637245.1 uncultured Desulfocapsaceae bacterium | reverse complement strand
AAATTTAAAGAGGTTATACGATGAGTGTAATGGTAATCATAAAAAGAGTTTTTCGAACGGAACAAACCGAAAAGTTATTGCCACTGCTAAAGGAATTACGTAAGCAATCAAAAAAACAGCCAGGTTTTATCTCCCGTAAAACCTACTCTAAATTAAGCGATCCTGGTGAATATATCGTCACAACTGAATGGGAGACGGCGGATGACTGGATCAAATGGATGAACAGGAAAAAAGCCCGCGATCTCCAGTGGAAGATTGATACCCTCATCGGGGAGAAGACCTTTTTCGAAATCTACAAGCCGGAAGACATCTAGCCCTGTGTATACTTTCAACTGACTTGAGGTGAATCAGGTATCCACTCAAGTGAACACAACCTGATTTCTGCCACCCTCTTTGGCTTTGTATAGCAAATTGTCTGCTGCCTTCATTAATTTTTCGAGATCATCGTGCTCCTCGGTACAGACACCAATGCTTACGGTTACCTGCAGGCTTTGCCGATCTTCATCGAAGTGAATTTTCAGTTTTTCTATGCGCTTACGCAACTCTTCAAATTTCATTATGGCGCCATCCACTGACATGTTGACGGCCAGGACGCAGAATTCTTCTCCGCCAATTCGGGCAATGATGTCTGTTGCCCGCAGTTTCTCCGGCAGCAATTTTGCTACCTTTTCAATAACAATATCACCAACATCATGTCCATAGCTATCATTTACATTTTTAAAGAAATCAATGTCAATCATGGCACAGACAAGGGTTATCTGGTTTCTTTTTGAACTTGAGAAAAGCATCCTTCCGGCATTAAAGAAATAGCGTCGATTATATAAGCCCGTCAAATGGTCCCTTACAGCAATATCTTTAGTGGCTTTCAGCAGGTCAATGTTTTCCACACATTGGGTTACCCGACAATAAAATTCTTCCACCATGAATGATTCTTTTAACAGAAAATCATTTGCGCCACTTTTTATGAAACGAGCACCAATCTCTTTGCCAACCTGTGAAGCAATGCCGATAATCGCAAGATCATCATGCTTATGTATTTCCCTGATTTTTTGGCAGAATATCCAGCCATCCATATCGGGCAGATTATATTCTGTGATAACAAGTTTTATCCCTTGATATCTTTCCAATATATTGAGAGCAGTCTTGGCATCCTTTGCTGTTATTACTCTGTATTTTTGAACGTAGAGAAGCTCAGAAAGCACCGTTCTATAGTGATTGGAGTCATCAACTATAAGTATCAGGCTATTTTCATTGTTATCCACCCGCTTCATGGCAGTAACTATATAATCTAGACTATTGGGATCATCCTTGAGAATATAATCAGCTACTTTTTTCGACCACACCAAATCACGGACATCCTCAGTAATATTACTGGTGAAAATGAATGCAGAGATACCCCGACTGATGACTTCATCAATCACTTCTCCTTGAGGTGCATCGGGTAGGTTGAAATCAAGCAGTGCCATTGAGAAATTGTTGTCGGCTTTGTCTAACAGCTCTATGGTTTCCTTGAGTGTTTTTACCCAGTACACCGGGACATCAAAAACCGCTTCCAGCTTTTTTTTGGTCAAACGCCCAAACATGCTGCTATCTTCTACCAGTAAAATCTGTCGCATATGTATTTCAAAGTGACGAAATGAACCTCAAACTTGCTTTAAATTGGTTAGAGAATTGTATCAGACTCAGTTAGTTTAACGAGCAATCACCTTCCTGCACAATACAATTTAAGCCTACCTTTAATTTCTCAACCATGCAAATGGAGTCGATAAAAAGTTGAGGCAATTACCAATCTGCAGAAGTGCTAACGAACTCTGCTCATCTAATTATGTCATGCTCATGGTGAAACGGGTTATCTCTGCATATAATGTGGAAAAAAATATTAATATTATTTTCTGATTTCCCCTATTCTTCAGCATACATACTTTAATGAGATAGGTGTTGGTCTTTTCTCGGGTGTCTGTAGCCTGGATGGCTACAGTCAAGCCCCCAGGGAAGGGTTTATGGCGTCCCGAGGAAAAGGCCAATACCTATTTCAGACACATTGCTGAGCTTTAGTGGTAATCAGATATTCTTTTATTCACAAATGAACACAACTCTGTTAAAACTCACCAAATAAGCCAAATTTATTTCTACTAGGAAATTGACCATTACAAGAGGTTTCAATGATGATCGAACGTTTTTTTCCATCAACAATTGCGGTACTTTGCTTTCTGCTCTTGCCACTCACAGGATCTGCTGATGCAGCATTTAATGGAGATATCAGCCTTGGTGTTATTGCAATTGACAGCGGCAATAACCTTAATCCCAGCAGCTCAAAAAGGATTATTGCTGATCTTGACACTGCAGCCGATCGCGAGCTCTCAACTCTCCCTGTTTTATTGCCAAATCTCTCCTATTCGCCTGACACCGCCTCAAACGTAAACTACTTTCTCTCAACAAGGCCACCAGTTGAGGAAGTTGGTGGTTTTGCTTTGGGACTGGGAGTGGGTTTCTCTTTTGATCAGGTGGCAGATATCGATGTTGCCATTCTTCTTGCACCCTTTGGGGAAGTTTGGGAAAACCCTTATCTGGTTGGTACTCCCCGTGATGATACTGATAACAGTAAATATGGAGTATATACCACTTTCGACAAAATATTCGCTACTGGTTTAGAGATTACTCTGGCCTATTACCACGACGATGTGGACAACGATGAAATTGGCGATCTCTTTGCTGAACTTGAAAGAGACGGGCAGGCTTTTATCGGTATCGCAGGTTATTCATTCCGGCTAGCAGAATCACTCGCCCTCACCCCAAAGTTCCAATACATCTACGGCGATTATGATGGCGATGCCAGTACCTATGATAGGTATACTTTTAAGTTGGGAGGCAGATACAGTTATGGTTTGTGGTCTATCATGCCAGAAATCTCCTATGGTCATACCGAATATGATGAAACTCATCCGATTTTTGGAAAAACCCGGGATGAAGATAAAATATCTTTTGACATAATTGTTCAATATAGAGAGCCTTTTGGTTATGAAAATTTTGCTGTCAGTGCACTGGCAGGATACAGTGAAGGTGATGCCAATATTGAGTTCTTTGACACCGAATCGATGAGGTTGGGTGTAGTTCTTGTCTATCAATTCTAATATTAATTATTACAACTGTTCCTGCCTGGCTTCAATTGCAAAAAGCCAGTTTTAGCCGGGCGGAAACTGGACCAACACCTCCCTTACCAGTCTATTCACCATCTCCGTTGTCTGTTGAGGAGATGGGTGACTGGTAACTATATCGGAGCCCTTGCCACGCCAGATAACCGTATTGGTCGTGGAATCATAGATATCTATAATCAAGGTACCAACGTCATATTGGCGAATATCTGATCCTACACCAAATCCGATCCTGCTATAGTGACGATTTCTGCCATATCCATAACCATAGCCATAGTATGCGGTGTTGGGATAGGATTCTATCTTTTGGGTTATTGAATATTTATAGGTGACAAGAAAATCGGCCTGAGGTACCATCGAATATCTTTTTTCCGCAAAAACAGTTGAGATGGTTTCAACAAAACGACGATGTAAAAGCGGATTACTCTCACGCACATCATCACCATATTTCACCGGCTGAGGGTGCCAGTTATAGGTCTGTAATTGTGAAAAAGCCGCTGTGTTCACATAATCCTGACTGACCTGCACGCTTGAACATCCAAGTAAGCCAGTTACCATAACCAGGGTCACGAGTAGCGAAATCTTTTTCATTATATACCTCCAATGGAACCAGAAAATTACTGGTGCAATCAGTATGCGAGTATCAATCCATGCTATTATTAGATACCCTTTATACAGGTTTTATTTCAGTTGATCCGCCTCGCTAATATATCTGAACTTCACTTAATGAATATGTTCTCGTATATTACACTAATAACCCTGTATTTCGGGGCTGCCATAGAAAAACGCCTTTTTTCCATACCAGGGTGACATGGATAAAATTCCCAACTACCACCCTGAAACGCAGAGTAGTCTAGTGCTAACCAGTTACTTTACGAAGAACCCATTCCAGAGGACCCCGGCGGAAAAATCTGCTCCAGCCAAGCGAAACAATCATGCCACCCAGACAAAAAATCATTGCAGAAAATACAGCCATTGAAAGCTTCTGATTTTCCAACTTTCCTGTTTCTTCCAATATGCCCATGCCGATGACTACATGTGCGACGTAAAAAGTGAGAGCGTATTGTCCCGTTATTATAAAAGATTTCATGAAGAAATTTGTTACTGACAGCTTGGATATCAACCAGGTACTCAGGGTAATTACCATAAGTGCAGTACCTCCCGCGGAAAGCATATATAAAGGCATGGGCGGAAGCGGGGCTGTTCCACAGATATGAAGGATATCTACTGGATCGGCGAAAGGATATGCCACCAACATGAACTCAGTTAAGAAATGAGAAACCAGTTCGGCGAAAATGGTCATGGCAAGGCCGCAGAGAAAAATGGAATTGCGCACCTTTGCTACGGCTAAATCCCTCCGGCCAAGCCAAATACCTGCTACCAGAAAAGCAGCCCAGGGAAATACCGGGTGAAAACCGTTAAAAAAAATGTGCCGTATCATACCGTTTACTGTCCATAAATCTGTATAATCCAGAGTCTGCCAGTTCCAGCCTCGCTCATAGTCAATGAACAGGAGTAAAACAAGAAATATCACTATAATTGTGCTGATGCTCAGCCACAGTTTTCGCTCTGAACTATTTATGAGGAAAGTTCCAAGTAGTATATAGAATCCATAAAAATGGAGAATATCAGCAGGCCAGAGAGGAGTGTAAAGAAGACCAAAAATAAATAAAAATACGGCACGCTTCCTTAAGGCAGAAAGTTTGAGAGCCAGGAGATAACCATTGTCCTCAAGCCTGGCACTCCGACACAGCAGCGTCATGCCAACACCTGCGAGGACAACAAAAGTTGCCGCTGCTCGGCCATCAAGGAGTCCCACCAACCAAACCAGCCAGTCTGGCCCATTGGTCTCGGCACCCATTACCACTTTAAAATTAACGATTACCATGCCAATAATTGCCAAAGCCCTGGCAAAATCATATCCATACTGTCTCTCTGACGAAAATTTCTGCTGTGTATGCGATATCCCGCTATATGAATAAGTTGAAGCCATTTTATACATCTCCGAAAGTCTATAGAATAGTGGCAACAATACTGCAAATATGCTGATTGGTTTTGTTGCCAGCAAAAAGTTTATCAATTGCTGATATGTGCGTTAACTATGAGAAAATATTTTACAGTGAGTCAGGTGAAGCCACCTTTTCTTTTGCAAATGCAGGCCATTCGAGGGTAAAGCGGGCTCCGCCATAGGGGGAGTCAGTCACCTCTACATTACCACCATGCCAATTTGCTATGCGTTTTACAATAGCGAGTCCCAAGCCATAACCGCCTGTGGCCCGGTTGCGACTAGTATCGAGACGAGTAAAGGGGTCAAATATTCGTAGGCGATCTGCCTCTGCTATTCCGTCACCATTGTCATCAATGTGGATAAATATATTGCTTTCCTCTTGTGCAAGCGTGACTTCTATAGAGGTTTTGGTATGTTTCATACCGTTCTGGATAAGATTGGTAACTGCCCTTGTCATATACCTGATTTCCAGCAAACCCTCTTTTTCCACTGGGGAAAGCTGATTATTTATCCTACATGATATACTTGGATAGGCTTTTGCCACTTTTTCGATAATCGGCTCGAGCCACTTTGTGATGATGCAGGACTGCAGATCAATCTGAGGATTACCACTGTCAAAACGGGCATAGGTCAATGACTCGGTAATCAAATTATCAAGTTCATCCACATCCTGCGTTAGCTCACTGATATAGTGCTTTCTATCAGCTTCTTTTTTCGCATCGCCAAGCATTTCCAAACCAAATCGAACCCGGGCTATTGGTGTACGAAGTTCATGGGATACTGCGTTGGTCAACTCCCGTTGATTGTTAATCAACTGCTGAATGTGATCAGCCATGCTGTTGAAAGAATCAGCCAGGGGTGCGAGTGATGACCTTTTAGGGATAACTGCCCGAGCTTCCAGGTTACCTTCACCGAAAGCAATGGCTGAACTGCTGATATTCCTGAGTTTTCGCTCGAATGGCAAAGCCCAGACAGAGGTAAATAGCGCCAGAAAAAGGATAACCATCCCCCAGATGATGACATAAAGCGGGTAGAGATTCACATTGTCCTCATCAAAGGGTCCCATACTCAAGAGATATTCGGTTTCTCCAACCCGTTGGTAGAAGAGCTCCTGGTCATTTGTCACAATTATTCGTTTTTGTTGAAAATCTCTATCTTCCTCAGGAGTTAGGTCTATTTCATTTCTTAATACCAGATCGATTGGATAACCAAAATGGGTTTGTAAAGAGTCGATATGTGTATCCCATCTATCAACGGAAATTTTATGTAGATCCTCTGCCAACATATAGAAAGTCCCTCGCACCAGATCACCATAGTAGCGATTGATTTCGTTTTTGAAATAATGTGATACTATTCTGTCGGCCATGGGACTAACCGCAAGGTCAATAATTAGCAGAGTGAAGGTAATAAATAAAAAGTAACTAAGGTAGATACGCTTCATAATAAGCCTATATTATTATTGAGTATTCTCAATGTATTCAGTACCAGAATGAATATCGTTATCTGGTTGTACTCTACTGTTTTTCCCAAGCATCTTTCACAAACAGATAGCCTTGACCCCAAATTGTTTTAATCCGTCGGGGCGAAGTTGAATCATCACCAAGCTTTTTCCGCAACCGGGAAACCATTACATCCATAGAACGGTCAAGGCCATCGTATTCAATACCGCGTAGTTCACGATAGAGCGTTTCCCTGCTGGTAACATGTCCACTATTGCTTGCGAGATAGCTTAAAAGACCAAACTCATTAGTTGTCAGGTCAATCAGTTCACCTGCGAGAAGCACATTGTGTGAGTGTTTACAGATATTTAGCTCACCAAAATTCAGCTCTCCCTTTTTGTCGATTGCAGCTTCTATAATTTCATCACTCTTATTCTTTTCCAGACGCCGCAACAGGGCACGAATTCGCGCTAAAAGCACTCGCGGCTCTACCGGCTTTTTGACGTAATCATCCGCGCCAATTTCCAGACCAGCCACCTGATCCATATCATCTTCCCGAGCTGTCAAAATCAGAATCGGGCCTTGATAGTCACTTCGGACACTCTGACATACGGCCAATCCATCCTTTCCAGGTAACATGAGATCCAGGATTACCAGATCGGGATTTTCTTCTCGAATCCTTTCAACCGCAGTATCACCACGATCTTCAATTCCTATGGCAAACCCTTGCTTTTGCAAGTAATCCCTTATCAACGCAGCAAGTCTCTCATCGTCTTCAACTACAAGAATATATGGCAAATCGTCCATTGCTGGTATGCTCCTTAATTGATCTAGTTAGATAAAGATCTTTTCAGCCTTTCCTCTCAGGAATTACTGATTCATAGCAAGCAACCAATGGTTCCTACATGAGGAAATAGTCATTACCCTACCTTTAAAACGCATTTTCGGTACCTCAATATCCAATTCCACTCGGGATTTCGTGAGCTTACTGTGTCCATCCCCTGTGAGCGTATAGTACTCAGTCTCCTCATAGGATTTTATTTTTACTCCTTCTTCGGAAAAAGGGACAGATGTTATACGGCTGCTGATTTCAACAGGAAGTCCACTATTCTGAGCAACCCAGGCTATACCTTTGATCCTCGTCTCATTGTTGATAAAGGTAAAATCAAATCCGGCACATTGAATGCCATGTATCTGGCGAAAACTACCACTGAAATTTACAGTTAAGCTGTGCCTTTCAATGTCATAAAAAGGGGATTCTCCCAAAACATCAGTTAAGGTAAAAATACCGTTGATCTCACGACTTGCCTCTGCCGTAACGTCTTTACCATTTTCTTCTGCTGATATTACATAGAGCTCAATTTTTTGTCGCGGTGCCGGTTTCAAAGAAAATACGGCATGGGTCTCCTCAACCATTTTACCTTGCAGATTAAATGTCCGCTCATGCTCTACCACTTCTCCCGGTACCCAGTGATTCTGCTCCATATAACTGATGGTCTTCTCCCGTAGCCTTTCCATGTCATCCTGGGACTGACCAGCTTGCACCAGCGCTGCAGAGCAGACTGCCAAAAACAGACAGAGCCCTATACAAAACAGATAAATTCTCATATGCAGCCGATTTTTGTAATTTTCATTCTGTATCTTCATTTTTGCCTCCTTATACATTTTTTTGTTATGCACATCCATAATAATTCTTGATAACCTCAGTTTTCTAGCTGCCGGCATCGCCACCGACATTGGTTAATTGATGATGGTGAAAAACGAGTCATAACTGCTTCTCACCGACATTTTTCGATGCGGTAGTTCCACACCGGTTTTTATTGCGTTTCAAAAAAGTTGAAAATATTTGTAATCCGGCAACATACAAGGTTGGTACTAGGATAAGGGTCACCGTCGTAGCAAACAGTATTCCGAAGCCAAGTGAAACTGACATTGGGATGAGAAACTGTGCCTGCAAGCTCTTCTCCAGCAACATCGGCAACAGTCCCAAAAATGTCGTCAGAGAGGTAAGCAAGATAGCCCTAAATCTTGCACTGCCAGCCTCCCTAACTGCTTCCAAAAGAGGCATGCCCTCGCGGCGTTTAGTATTAATAAAGTCAACCATCACCAGACTGTCATTGACCACAACTCCAGAGAGTGCAATTATGCCGCAGAGTGAGAGAATGGAAACTGGTATTCCTAGGATAAAATGCCCCAGAATAGCTCCCACAACTCCAAATGGTATGGCCGTCATTATTATCAAAGGCTGAACATACGACTTTAAAGGTATTGCCATCATTACGAAAATCAGGAGCAATGCCAGAATCGTACCCCGCTTCAATTCATCAAGTGACTCCTTATTTTCCATAGCTTCACCAGCTAGATCATAACGCAAACCAGCGTGCTTTTTCTGCAATGCGGGGATATGTTGTGTTTCTATATCAGCAATAATTCTCTGAGGTTCAGCTACTTCTTTATTTACATTGGCAGTAATTTGAACTACCCGGTGACCATCGATTCTATCGATACTTGCATAACCGTGGTTTATTTTCTGCTGCGCAATTTCAACAAATGGAATTTCGACTCCTGATGCAGTACGGATATATCTGTCTGCCAATGAATCGGATCTGTTTCTCTCATCTGCCTGATAGAGTATTTTCACTTTGACTTCATCTTTTCCCATCTGGAGTGTCTGGGCCTCACTGCCATGAAAACCCTGACGCAACTGACGTGCTAGATCACCACTGTTTATGCCCAGAAGGGCAGATCCATCACGCAATTCGACCTGTAATTCGGCATTGCTTTTCTGCATTGAGATCTGAACATCATGTACTCCACCATATCTGCCGAGAATACTTTTTAACTCATATGCAGCAGCCTGAAGTGTACCAGGATCTTTGGCCTTTAGAGTAAACGCAACTGGACTTCCAGAATCAGCAGTACTGCCAGAAAATTCAAGATGCTCAACACCATGGATTTCACCAGTCGCTGTCCGCCAGCGTTGAATTATTTCATTGGCACCAACACCACGTTTCTCAGAAGGCAGCAACTCAGCATAAAACCAGACTTCGGTGGGTGAAAGCGTTACCGCAATGAGCGAAGAAATTAGATCGTCTGTAGTGTCATCTTTCTGCTTAAACATTTTATTCACCTGCTGAGCAGCATTTTCGGCCTGTTCAGTTACTGCATTGGTTCTGTGCAAAGGGGTGCCCGATCTGAGTTTTAAAGTGGCTTCTATGGTATTGCCTTCAATGTCGGGAAAGAAGATAAAACCGACCTTCCCACTTTTGATCATCCCCACTGTCAGGATCACCATGGCGATAAAAACCGTGAGTGTTGTCGGCCAGTTACGTAAAGCTTGAAGAAGCAGCGGCTGGTATACCTTGGCAATACACCACTCCAATGTGAGGCTGATTATCTCTTGTAGGCGGGAGAGCAGATGTGGTCTTTTCCTTTTTTCCGCAGATGCCTGCATGCGACCTAGATGAGCAGGGAGTATGAGCTTGTATTCAATAAGAGAAAAAATGAGGCAGAGGATCACCACCAATCCTATCCCCCGCCAGATTTTACCATTGATACCAGGGATCAACAGCATTGGTAAAAATGCTGCAATTGTTGTCAAAACTCCGAATGTGGCTGCGGTTGCCACCCGTTTGGCACCTTCAATCACCTGCTCGACCCCTCCTCCCTTTTTTTCAATAGTCGCATAAATGGATTCACCGATAACTATGGCATCGTCAACCACAATGCCAAGCACCAGGATAAAACCGAAAAGTGTGATCATGTTTATGGAAATATTGATGAACGGAAATGGCATACACCAGATAGTTCCAAGAAAACACAACGGTAGTCCCAGTATGACCCAGAAGGCTACCCTGAGTCGGAGAAAAAGAATGAGACTAATAAATACCAGCAGACCGCCAAAGCCCAGGTTTTTCACCATCAGCTTAAGTCTGTTTTTCAGCATTACCGAGTTATCGGCAATTGTATCAATCTCCACATAATCAGGTAGTTCCTCACTTTTTAACCGGACATAAGAATGCACCGCTGCTGCCACATCAATGCTGTTCTGGTTACCTACCCGAAATACCTGAAGACCTACCGCAGGTTTTCCCTGAAAACGTAAAAACCAATCCGCTTCTTCAAAACCATCAATTATATTGGCAATATCTCCAAGCCTGATAATTGCGCCACTATTGCCAGTTATAACGGGAATTTCGGTAAAATCATCAGCACTATGTGCCTCACTGTCAGCACGAAGAAGAAGTGCCCCCTGCCGTGTTTGAATTTTGCCTGCAGGTATATTTAGAGAATTCTGCCTGACAGCTGCAGTTACTTGATCAAAACTGAGCCCATACTTTAACATGCTCGCCTCGGCAAGTTCTATGCGGATCTCCCGCTCACGAATCCCATGGATCTCAACCTGGCTTATAATAGGATCAGCAACAAGATCATCCTTCATTTGCTGGGCAATGCGCCTTATCGATCCCTCTTCCATAGATCCCGAAAGAATCAGCCAAAGAACGCCATCCCTGGTGGTTTCCTTGGATATTACCGGACGCTTGATTTCTTCTGGAAATGTGCTGATTGCTTCAACTCTGTTGCGTATCTCTTCGAGAACCTTATCCACCGAGTATTTATTGAGAACAAAGACAGCAATGTTTGCCAGACCTTCGTAGGAACTTGAATGTATCTTTTTCACCCCATTAATACCCTGAATTGCCTCTTCCACCTTTATCACAACCCCCTGCTCCACATCTTCAGGAGCAGCTCCAGGATAGACAATGTTTATTTGTATTCTACCTGTTTCTATAACCGGGAAGAATTCCTTGCGGATATGCACAGCAGAAAGCCCCCCAAGTACGAGAATAGTGATCATCAATAGATTTGCCGCCACTGGGTTGTGGGCAAACCAGGCAATGATTCCGCGATTATTTTTCATAGTTTACACCTGCGCCTACCAGAAGCGTTTCAGCAGATTGAACCGGTCTCACCGTAAGATTTTCTGTGGCGAATTCCACACCCGCCACACAAACTCTTTCACCCGGCCTAATACCTTCACTGATCACTGCCAAACCTCCCTGGGTATAGAGCTGTGAGACTTTCCTTTGTGTCAAGGTGTTGTCATCTCGAATAATCCATATTCCTTCTGAATTGTGCAGAGCCTGGGCGGGGATAATGATTCTATCTGAAATTACTCTTCCCTTGATTTCTGCCAAAACGAACATGCCCACAGCAAGGATTGGGCGTGATTGCTCCGCCCGTAGTCCGTATGGATCAATTACCCTGGCGATGACATGAGTAACCCTGGACTTTGGTGAATATATATTTTCCGCCCTGACGATATTTGCCTGCCAGATGAGGTTTTGTCCCTTTGTTATACTGCTTAAAATCACCTCTGACCCATCATGAGCAGTCGAGGTTAAACTTGGGGCGGGTAATTCGAGCATTGAGAGCTGCCTTTCGGTAACTGGCAGACGTATATCCACCGCATCAACGGATGAGACCTGGATAAGTAAGGTTCCTGCTAATACATAGCCATGGAGGTCAACGTCCCGATTGTGTACCAGCAAGTCATAGGGTGCCGTGATTCTGGTTTTTTCCAGATTTCGTTTAGCTCTATTTAGATGAGCCGTTGCCGCACGGACTGTAGCTTTTGACTCCACCAGTTGCGGCACCCGCAAGGCAAGTTGCGACGGCTTGCCCCTGCCAAGCAGTTTCCAGTTCTTTTCCGCCTGCCGGGCATGTGCTTCTTCCTTGGTAAGTTGTGACTGAGCTCGAGCGAGTTCGGCCTCTGCTTCGGTTACTACATCCTGGTACTCTCTTGGGTCAATCTGAAGAAGCATTTCCCCTTTACGAAATAGCCCACCTGTCTGTAATCCATCTGCAATCGTAATTATCGTACCCCCAACCTCGGCCATCAAATCCGTCTGAATTGCCGGAACAACCTCACCCTGCGAATGAACTACAAGAGAGATTTCCTGCTCATTTGCCACAATATATTCAGCAGTCACCTCTTTTTTCTTAGGTGTGATAACTGCCGGTTCAACTGCGGTGAACTGCATGAGTAAATATCCCCCCACGGAAAACAGAAGTATTCCCACAGGCAATAACTTCTTTATCATATTCTTCATAGTTCCAGACTCCTCTCAAATCTCCCCCCAAGGGCAACATATACTTCAACCCGATTAAGCAATTGCAGATATTGGATATCAATTAGATCTGAGCGGGCGTTGAAAAGCCTGCGTTGTGCTTCCAAAACCGTAATAATATCAACCAACCCGGCACCGTATTCTTCCACAGCCAGCAGTTCAGCTGCCATTGCTTCTTTTTCGCTATTGCGTAAGGCGGTAACCCGGCCTACCAAGTAAAAACCAGTCGACAGTGCTTGCTCTACTTCATACAGAGCTTGATACAGAATCTTACCGTAGAGAGTCAGGGCTTGTTCTGCCGATATGTTCGCCAGATCAAGATTTGCCTGTAGTCGGCCCCCCTGAAAGATGGGTTGGGTAATCCCGCCAACTATATTCCAGAAGGAATGGTCAACATCGAGGATATTTCTCAAAGTTTTACTGCTCGTTCCCATTTCTCCAGTCAGGCTGAATTTTGGCAGAAATTCCTTTTGGGCTACGGTGACACGCAGCCTCGCAGCGAGCAGACGGTTCCTGGCAGCTTGGATATCCGGCCTGTTTTCCAGAAGCAGAGAAGGAATACCAGCGCGTAACTGGGTTGGTAAAGGAGGCAGTTGATCTGGCACATCCATACGACCATCCGGATATTCATTGAGTAGACGCTGAAGGTCTCGTTTGGCAAACTCAAGGCGGTTTTTTCGGGAGTAAAACAGATCTTCTGTTGTTGCCAGATTGGAACGAGCCAAGCGTAAATCCAAGGGATCGGCTATACCACTTTGATAGCGGCTCCTGATCAAAAAAGTTGCCAGGCGGTAGCTCTCTAAAGTGCGCTCCAGAAGCTGCAATTGGAGGCTTTCTGCCACTATCCGAAACCAGATTTTTGCAACCTGTCCCACAAGTGAAATTCGAGCTGCCTGGTAGTCCGATTCTGCTGCTTGAATATCATTTTTGCTCGCTGAAACACTGTCGCTCAATCTTCCCCAAACATCAAGCTCCCAGGCAGCACTCAGCCCAATACCAACCTTTTTGGCACTAATAGTTCCATCCCTCCCGTTTTCAGAAAACCTGGTTTCTCCCCGCCGTCCAGTAATATCTGCCTGCAGTGAAGGCCATAGTGAAGCTTTGGTTAAACTGGAGCTGACTTGAATTTTTTCCAACTGAAGGGCGGTAAGATGTAAATCATAGTTTTGGGTAATGGCTTTTTTTACCATCCTGTCAAGGTGCGGATCGGCGAAGTCTCCCAGCCAGTTCTCTGTGGGAGAAAAAGATGCAACATCTCCCGGTGCTTGCCATTTTTGGGGAAGTATCACCTTCTGCTCATCTCCCTTATATTTCATCTGGGCCAGACACCCATTGAGCATAATCATACTCAATAGTAGTATGCCGATCTTTAACCCCAAAAATTTCGCCATGATTTTCAACCTGTTCATTCTCGGTATTACACATTTTCTATTTGTATCTATCAGGCAACAACCGCTAATAGTTCGGCCGACTGCCTTGGTATGGCAACACTTATAGGTCATTAGTGACGGGAAATCTGTTGAGTATTTGTTTGGAATTGTAACAAAGTGTAACGGTGGGAATCAGTTTATCTCCCTGTACATATTGTTACATTCTCACACATTTTCTCAACAGACTCAGGAGGAGAATACGGGTACCTTCGCGCTATCTACACAAACAATCTACCTATAAATCAAGATAAAAGGAGAATGTAACAATGAAAAAGAAAGCATTTTGGACAGCGTTTTGTCTCTCTATCATGGTATCCGGCCAACTTGTAAATGCTAAGGAATCAGGTTTTGACGGGGATGTGATCCTTGGTAGTATTTGG
>CAZWVC010000077.1:9711-14572 GCA_964637245.1 uncultured Desulfocapsaceae bacterium | reverse complement strand
GATATTACAAGCTCAAGGCTGTCAGGATGAGTCGTTTATCTTCAAGAATAATTTTCGCTACCCTTATGAGCAATCATCACTTTGGTAATGCTTTCATAATGCGCAACATTAATAAAAACAGGTCCCAAGTCTTGATAGGGCAGGTGAAATTGAATAACATCTAGAAATCTGTATTTAATCTGACAGATTAGATTCTCAAGTTTCAATCTAGCCCTACAAATACCATATAAGAAAAAATCAGTAATCAGCTTGGTGAAATCAATCGTGGTCTGTCCCCAATTGACCTACGTTTTTATGCAAAATAGCAGGTAGAAAGATAGGCCAGATAAAGCCAAGGTTATAGGGGCCAATGTCCGCACCGCCAGCTGCCGGCAACCCAACATATGTTCCACTATTGATGAGTGGACTATTCGTTGCTGGCGTATAATCGCCGTTCGCCGGGTCTTTCAACAACATCATGGATAGATCCATTGTTATATTGCTGCCCTGATCATCCAAGGTTGGTCGTGTTATACCGTGGCCCGGGCCAAATCCTTCTGTGGCGACGTTATGAGAGTAGTGAATCACATGATTCGGGGTGGTGCGGCTATAATTAACATAATCGAGAAAGAGATTGTTTCTCATATAAACCGTGATGTTTCTTGAATCATTGGGACCTGAGAGTGTCATCCCGGTATTTGTAATGAGGTTATTGTATATATTAAAAACGGAACCTTCCTTACCCAGGCTGATACCATTGGCATAATTATCTATGATATTGTTGTGCATCAAAACGCCCCTTTCACTTTTCAGGGCAAATTCTGAGCCAATCGGCAATGGCTCTTGACCATTACCTTTAAAAGTATTGTATCTGACAATATCCCCATAGCCAGCGTTGGTGAAGCCAAAATTATCACGTGGCCCGCTGATGACCTCATTATATTCAAAAATACCATTAGAAGTCTTGTTGGCAATATCATCTTGAGTTGTGCACGGGGTATTGTGGTTATTGTAACAGGCGAGTGTACAATGTGAAGAAACAAACGCGCCCTTGGGCCCACAGGTATTGGAGTGATCAAGCCTGTTATTATGAACATGGTAATTTTTCGTCCAGCAGTTGAGATGAATAACATCTCCTCCACCATTACACTCATCACCCGAATTCAGATCGGTTTCACTAATATCGTTATAGGCAATCTCTATGTTTTCACCGCTACTATAAATGCCCTCCATACCGCATCGTGTAATGGTATTATTGAGAATTTTGATATTACGGCCACCACCGACAACACAGTGCCAATCTTCAGCAACAATATCATGGATATAACAGTTCTTTATGGTGATATCGCTGGTTACTTTTTCATCAAGCCTGGAGTTATCTTGAAAGATGATGCCATATCGCCAGGTTCCGCTGATCTCAAATGAATCTATAACAATGTGTTTGCGAAAACTCACCCGAATAGAGGCATGAATGGCATTGGGCCCTGTGGTCGCATGAATATGAGGCCGTGGCCCTTCACCATAGCTTGAGTAAGTAATTGGTGCTCCTTCAGCTCCGTCCTGGAGAACATCGATGGAATAATTCCAGGTATCTCCTCGCTTGAAGAGAATAAAATCACCAGGAACAAATGTTACCTCTGGAAATTTTTGCGCGTTTTGCCAAGCAGTATCTGGTGAGAGACCATCATTGCTATTGCTGCCCATGGATGAAGAGACATAATAGGTTGTCGCCATGGCACTACTAAACATAAGAATAATGTTCAGACTAAGGATCAGGTTTATTAATAATTTTTTCATATGATACGTTTCATTGGCTGTGCAATCTCTTTAATCACCTTTACGAGAACGTCACTATAACGGGTTTTGTATATCTTGCAATAAATAAGTGTTAGGAATCATTTAGGGACAGACCACAATTAAATTGAAATTTAAGATTGACTCAGATTACTTGCGGCTATTAATGTCCAGGATTTATCTCGGTTTCAGCATGCTCGATTTTAGACATTTTATCTGGCACGATCAGGTTGGACACTTACATGATAAAAGTCAAATTGATCAAGCAGCTGACCCTGCAGATTTTCGCCAGACATGCTTTCGCAGATCTCTTTGATATTTCATATAAATTTCCACTGGATTCATTCTCTAGCATATGGTAGAAAATGATAATTGCTTTTCAATATCTATCTTTAAAAGTGCTCTTTCTTCAACATTTTATGTTTTAATTTTAGATATCATGCACTTTTCCTAGGAATTTACATTGTTAGACGACAATTATACATAACAATGTAAGGAGGTTTGATTTATGCAGACCAACAATAGCAATTCCTCTTTTTCTCAAGCTGAGTTTGATGCACTTCAGAAACAGGTTGAAAGCCTTAATATCGAGTTAACCAATTACAAGCAATTAGAAAAAAAATTACACCACGAGGTCTCATTCAGCAAAGCCATTATCGAACGAGCTGCTGAAGGAGTCTGCGTATGTCATGCAATTGAAAGCCATCCATTTGTACAATTTACAGTGTGGAACTCCCGCATGACAGAGATTACCGGTTACACGATGGAGAGAATAAACAAAATTGGCTGGTATCAATCTATGTATCCTGATAGTGTCATGCAAAAGAAAGCGGTGGCTCGTATGGAAGATATGCGTGAGGGAGTAGACCTGCATGGTGAGCGTTGGGAGATAATTCGATCTGATGGACAAAAGCGTATGTTCTCTATCTCAACTACGCTATTGACTACTGAAGATAGACTAACTCATGTTCTTGGATTAATGCTGGATGTTACGAAAGAGGAAACATACAGACGAGAACTGGAGAAAGAGGTAGATGATTTACGGGATTTGCTGCCTATTTGCGCATCTTGTAAAAAAATACGTGATGATGAGGGGTATTGGCACAATGTAGAAAGCTATATGCATAATCACTTCGATGCAAATTTCACTCATAGTATCTGCCATTCTTGCTCTGAAAATCTCTACCCACAATTGTATGATTCAACTGATCCACAAAAAAACAAAAAATAGCCATAATATTACAATTACCAGGCGGTAATAAGTGTTGCAGTGCTGAAGTGGCAAACTTGGGTGAGTCACTGAGGTACAGGCCGCAAAGATTGCATGTCAACAATCTGATATTTCTATCAATCCATAGACTATGGATATCTATTGTGAGGTTACTGCTTCTGTGAAGATCACTGTATTTTAACTTATTCCAATGAGTCTCTGACTCCCTGAAAAACCGAATGTCTGTCCACACCCTGACTAGTTTTCAGTCTCAGTTAATTTCTGAAAATCAATATTTATAGAAGTCAGAAGCAACCCAAAACATATTTTACAACCCTATTTCAGGGTTTTAAGTTTGCCGCGCCAAGCACATCGATCGCAATAGATTTTTGTCTCCTCTATTACTTCTATCGGGGAAGAATTGCTCTCTTCAACAAATTGAATAACACCTTCCTCTGACAGGTCAAACTCATAAATATCATAATGGTCTTCAGGATCTTTAACATAAAAACGTCTTGCTCCACAGTCCGGACATTTTTTTGATGTCATAACTACCTACCTGTATAATTGATATTAATAACTGATCTGTTGCTTCGATCTCATAAATATAGGTAGAGGAGAAAGTTGGATCAAGAGTTGTGCTGTTATGTAACTTCAAAGCTGTTTTTTTTAAACGTCTTTTAATAATTTTATAGGAGTGTATCGGAGAATTGCTATATTCTCACAGATCAAGGCATATTCAGAAAATCAAGTGAAGCCATATAGTTGATTTTGCGTGCATTAATTATTAGAAAATAACGCGAGGAATTGGAAAAAGAACCTTCTTTGACAGGTTCCAAGAATGGAAGATTCACATTAAAAGCCTCAAAGTGGGGCGATAATAAACTGTTTTACGGCAAAATAAGCCAGGGGAAGAAAAATAGCGGGAAGCAGGTTGCCGACTCGGATTGCGGTTATGTTAAGCATATTAAACCCAATGGCCATTATGAGAAGGCCACCAACTGAAGTCATTTGTGTTATTGTTTCAGTAACGAGATAGCTTTTCATAAAAACTGCTGTTACGGTGATTGTACCCTGATATAAAAACACGGCAATAGCCGAGAAGATCACTCCCAACCCCATCATAGAAGCAAAAATAATTGACGTTACTCCGTCAAGTACCGATTTAGCAAATAGGGTTTGATGGTTTCCAGTCAAGCCGCTTTCCAAAGAACCAACAATAGCCATTGACCCAACGCAGAAAACCAGACTTGCCGTTACAAAACCTCTGGCAAATGATTTGGTGTCACCTGATTTTGCAGTGACTTTGCTTTCGAAAAAATTACCAAGACGCTCAAGTTGTTTTTCAATTTTCAAGCTTTCGCCGATTAAAGCACCTCCAATAGCAGAAAAAATAACGATCATCAAATCATCTGAGACCAGAGCATTTTTAACACCTATCAGAATAACTGAAAGACCGACTGCATTGAGAATGATTTCTTTATAATTGTTGGCGATACCTTTACTAAAAAGAAGTCCTAAAAGACCGCCTCCTATAATCGCTAAAGCATTAACTATTGTTCCGAGCATATTGGTTTTCCAGATAATCAGTATTATTTTCCAGAACCTTTGAAGGCGAACATCACCCGTTTCAATATCCAGCAAAACGGAAGTTATACCATCATCAATCAAATTTTAAACGTTCTTTAAAAAAATAGAGGTTAAAATCTATTGTTGAATTTGATCAGCTATAAAACCCCATTGATCCCATTCAATAAAACTGGGAGAAGGTGAATTTTTAAGCTTTTAAGCGCTAGGTGTGGTTGATACATCAAATTACAATACATTTGCAATAGGTTGGTGTTTATCAAAGACACTTTTGGCAGCCTATTTAAGACA
>CAZWVC010000077.1:0-9611 GCA_964637245.1 uncultured Desulfocapsaceae bacterium | reverse complement strand
CATTTGCAATAGGTTGGTGTTTATCAAAGACACTTTTGGCAGCCTATTTAAGACAGGTCTCTTCGGCAGAAAAGTATTATTTCGATATGTTACGAGTATTATTAAGGTATGTCCTGGGTAGACCGTATGATATTAAAGATGAAAAGTGAATTCAGATGTACCAGATAGAAAATCAACTATCACATCTGAGTTATTTCAAGATTCTTTCCATATTCCTTATCAGATCAATAAGGGAAAGTACACCGGACACTTGGCCTTGGTCACTGTATACAACAAGCCGATGAATTCGGTGTGAGCGTAAGGTAATTATAGCCTGAGCAATAGAATCGCCTTCCTTCAGACCAATAACAGGTGAACTCATTATTCCATCGACGATGATCTTCTCGAGATTCTGGCCATAGCATAGACAATGGACAATATCTTTTTCGCTAACTATACCGACAGGGTGGCCTCCACGTGAGACTATTGCACAGTTATTTTTCGTTTCAAACATCTTAGTTGCAGTTTGCATCAGGTTAGCTGTTTCCTCTTGGAAAACAATAGTGGAATGCATCACATCTCTAACCTTCAATGATGAGGAGTAACTCTCTGATCCCATCTGATTTATTATATTGCTCAAGGTAATAGTACCTTTTAAAAATCCATGATGATCTACTATCGCAATATGGCGAATAACTTTCTTTGCTATGAGTTTGCACGCATCACTGACTGTGCTGTCAGGTGTTAAGGCAATGAGTGGGGTTGTCATTATATCTTTTACTTGTGAGCAAAAGAGATCAACTCCAGTTATGGAATGCCCCATTATCGTTCGCTCTGTAATGATTCCAACAGGAAGATCATCCCTAAGCACAAAAACGCAGCTAATTCGCATATCACGCATTACTGCTAGAGCCTTACCGGCAGTCTGGTTCTCCTCTACAAACAAATACCCCTGTGTCATAACGTTCTTGAGCATGACGTTGAGCATGGCACCCTCCTGGTTGTTTGGGTGAGAAAATGTCAGGAATGCATATTTCATTATAGATGAATAGGTGAGTAAAAGTAAATATTGGAGGAAATGCGAAGTACTAAAATAGAAATCGTCACTCTTCATTTAATATGCAGATTGAATGAAATAGACTAAGAGATTTAAACAGCCATAATTTCTTGCTACTATAAAAAGCTTGTCAGGTAAACGCCTGTACAATATGTTAGGGGATATTAGTGCCTTGATCTGTGTCTTATTCTGCTATTTTTCTTCAACCCTGTTTCATCAAAAAAGCTTGCATCTATCGAGTACGCTTTTGTATCTGTCAACATGTTCTTTGATAATTCTACAGATTTCTGCTGTTACATCTTAATCTGCAGTTATAATGGGATAAATTGAGGGTAAAGATAAGAGCGGTAAACTTTGTATAACACATAATGTGTAATCTTTTCTTGAGCATGCTTGTTTTAACTAATTGATTCCATCTTAGACCAAGGAGGAGATTCATGTTTTATAATTATCTGTTGTATAAAATTAAAGGTGGTGAACACAGAATACGTGCGGTCAAAAATCTCATTCAGCTTCGCAGGCAGCTTGATGCAACAGTACCTGCTAAAGACGCTGAAGACAGTCTTTTGTTAGCGACATTTAATATCCGAGATTTAGGAAAACGCAATCGTCGTGGCTGGGGAAAACGTTTGCCGGAGTCATGGTTTTATTTAGCTGAGATAATCTCAAGGTTCGATTTCGTTGCTGTTCAGGAAGTTAACGAATTAAAAGAGTGGCATCATATCATGGACATTCTTGGGCGAGACTGGGATTATATAGCAACCGATGAAACAGATCCACAACTTGGAGGCAATGGTGAACGGATGACCTTTGTCTATGACAAACGCAAAGTGCGTTTTCAGAATATTGCCGGTGAAATTGTGCTGCCACCGCACATGCTTATCAGCGGAGCAAGAGTGAAAGTTGAGGAAAAAGTAGTCAAAAGCGGCAAGCAATTTAGACGAACACCTTTCATAGCTTCCTTTCAATCGGGGTGGTTGAAATTTGATATATGCACAGTCCATCTCTATTATGGTGCCCGGTCTGGTGAAAAACTCAGCCAGCGAATTGAGGAAATAGAAACTATCGCCGAATATCTAAGTACCAGAGCTGATCGCGCATTGGGTGAAGATCGTGCTTTGATTCTGCTGGGAGATTTTAATATAGTCAGCCCGACACATAAGACCATGAAGGCTTTGACCGAAAATGGCTTTATTGTTCCCAATCGATTGAAGAACAATCCAACAACACAAACAGGGATGCATTATGATCAAATCGCTTTTAAAACCCAGCCTGTTCTCATTGAATACAAAGAAACCCGCTCAACCGATCCTCTAAAGCAAAACGCTGGAGTCATACCCCTATTTGAAAAGGTTTTTACTGATAATGAATTTGAGTTGTATAAAGATGTGGTGAAAACCAAGACAACTGCTGGCAAAAAGGCAACAACAATTACAGCTCTAAAAAAGGCTTATCGGCAATGGCGGACGTATCAGTTTTCTGATCATTATCCCATGTGGGTAAGGTTAAAAACTGATAGTAGTGATTCATATCTCAAGCGTTTTCTAGAGACATGAATCTAGATAAAATCTGTAACAGCTAAGGCTGTATTTATGCTAATTCTCTTGATTGGGGTAGGGTGTGTATTGGTATTGATTGGAACTGCTGTTCTCTTTAACCCAGATATCATCTTCCGGTTCTTTCAGCGAAATGCGGAATTGCCGATTATTCATTTTCTTGCTGCTGCATTACGTATAATCTTGGGCGCCTTACTTATAATTTATGCTGAGGAATCGAAATATCCCCTTGCTCTCCAACTATTAGGTTGGCTTTCAATAGTTACCGCAGTTGTTCTGGCTGCTATTGGCCGTGATAAATTTATTCGACTTTTACACTGGCTGTTTTCGTTCATTGGTCCGCTCGGTAGGTTAGCAGGAGTGTTTGTCATAGCCTTTGGTTGTTTTTTAATTTATGCGTTTTGGTAATGTTAGTAAGTAAAATGGAAGATGGATATTTTGGTTGTTAAATACGTACACCTTTCATGTATAGATACAGAGTGATTTGTTGTGAAGTTTCTATCCCAATATAGGTGATGAGGGATTGCCGTGCTTAAGTTATTGCGACGAAAAATGTAAAATTTCAAAAAAATATATATTTACGTTAGAATACTAAAGGATAAATCCGGAATAGTATTACATATCTGATTCAATTTAGCATTAGGGAGGTGGGGTTTCGACAAACCTTTCCATCTGGATAGATCCTACCAAAATAATTAAGCAGTCCGAGCAAATTGTTTCACCATCTTAATGAGAAGGAATAAGGAACAATATGTCTACCAAACCAACGTATCAAGAGCTGGAGCAGCAAGTAGTTCAGCTCGAAAAAGAGATTGCCAGCTTAAAAAAAACGAGACACCTTAAAGCATTAGATAATGTTTTGCCAGATCTTGTGGCTGAGCTTCCGGCAATGGTTCACTCTATTGATAGTAGCGGATCCATAGTGAGTGTCAGCAATATGTGGCTGCAGAAACTTGGCTATTCCAGAGAGGATGTGCTGGGCCGAAAATCTACTGATTTCCTCTCGGAAAAGTCGAGACTCGAAGCTGTTAAAAAGTATCTCCCGGAATTCTTTGCCCAGGGATGCATTGAAAATGTCCCATATGAATTTGTAAAAAAGAACGGAGACATTTTGCCTGTCTTACTATCAGCTCTCGCCGTTTTAAAAAGTGGGGGTGAGTTTCATAGGTCTTTGGCAATTATGACAGATATTGCGGAGATGGTTCAGGCAGAACAATTGCTTCTAAACAGCGAGGAAAAATTTAGAACACTTACTTCACTTTCTCCTGGAGGAATTTTTCAGACCGATAGAGAAGGTAACTGCACTTATACCAATGAAGCATGGTGCCAAATGACTGGCTTGAGCGAGGAAGAAGCGCTGGGAAAGGGATGGATTGCTGCACTGCATCCAGAGGACAGAGCAAATATCTCCTCTGATTGGTATTCAAGCATGACAAATGAAGGAGTGTGGGAGAAACAATTTCGTTTTATTACTCCACAGGGTCAGACCACATGGGTGTATGGTCAGGCTGTACCACAATATAACCAACAAGGAAATATTATCGGATATATGGGTTTGAATATAAATATTACTGCCCAGAAAAATGCTGAAGAAGAACAACTGAAGATCAAACGAAGCTATGAGAATGCCCAGCGCTTGGCCAAAGTTGGAAACTGGGAAATTGATCTGCAGACTTGCCACATGACTTGGTCAAAGGAAGTTTATCGAATTTTCGGACGTCAGCAGGAAGACCTGCTTACCTATGAAAAATTTATTACATATGTTCATGAAGATGACAGGAGCTATCATGATTCTATTTTCAACCTGCTTAAAAAAGAGGGAAAGGCAGATTTTGAATACAGGCTGGTAAGACCGGATGGAGAAATCAGGTGGGTAATGGGTCAAGGTGAAACCGTGTACTCGAAAGAAGGTGTTCCCAAAAGAATGTATGGTGCTATTCAGGATATAACTATTCGAAAAAAAGCCGACAAATCCTTAGAAGACAGGAATACTGATTTACGTCTAGCCCAGCATATAGCAGGAATAGGTAATTGGTATTTTGATCCGGAGGTGGGAGTTCCGGTATGGTCAGATGAGGTCTACCGAATTTATGAAAGAGACCCAAACAAGGGGCCAATACCTTTTGAAAATTATCAAGTTGTGCATCCAGGTGAATCGTGGAATAAATTCCATTCAAACTACAAGAGGGCTTTGCGAGAGGGTCTTGCCTATGACATAGAGCTCGTAGCGGAATTTCCTGATGGCAAAAGAAAGGAGCTACATTTATTGTGTGAACCCGATCCTCAATCGGGACCAAAGGGCTATTTTCTCCGGGGAACCATACAGGATATCACTGAAAGAAAGTTGGCGGAAGACGCTTTACGTGAAAGTGAAGAAAAATATCGAACGCTGGTTGAACTTGCCCAAGAGGGAATTTGGGTGATTGATAAAGAAGGAAGGACCAGTTTTGTAAACCCCAACATGGCCAAGATGCTTGGCTATTCTCCTGAGGAAATGGAGGATATCCATATTTTTGATTTCATGGATGACCAGGTAAAGGATCAGGCTGAAAAGAATCTTGATCGCCGTCAACAAGGCATCGCTGAACAGCATGATTTTGAATTTATCCATAAAGATGGAAGAAGAATCTATACAGCATTGGCGACAAGCCCCATTCTTGATAAAAATGGCAACTATGAAGGTGCCATAGCAGGAGTTCTCGACATTACAGAAAGACGTAAAGTTGAGCTTGAACGACGAAGGCTGCAGGTAAGACTTGCTCAGTCGCAGAAAATGGAATCCATTGGTAATCTTGCGGGTGGAATAGCACACGATTTCAACAATATCCTTTCCTCTATCCTGGGATTTACCGAGCTTGCCATGCAGGATGCTGAAAAGGGTACAGAACTTGAGGATAGTCTCCAGGAAGTGTATGCCGGAGGTAATCGTGCCAAAGAACTGGTAAAACAAATTCTTGCCTTTGCCCGTCAGTCCGATGAGGTTACCAAGCCTGTGCAATTGAGCAGTATCGCCATGGAGGTTTTGAAGTTGATTCGTTCCACAATTCCTGCATCAATTGAGATTGAGAAGGATATTGAGAGTTCATCACTGGTCATGGGCAATCCTATTCAGTTGCATCAGGTATTTCTAAACCTCTTTACCAATGCCTCTCAGGCGATGAGAGAAAAAGGTGGAATTTTAAAAATTGAGATGCGCGATGTGGAGATAGATTTCAGTAAAAAGTGGGACACTCTCCACCTAGATGAAGGAGATTATATTGAGGTAGTCATATCTGATACCGGTGAAGGCATTGAATCGGATATCCTCGAGCAGATCTTTGAACCCTATTTTACCACAAAAGGGCCTGGTGAGGGCAGTGGCATGGGTCTTGCTGTAGTCAGTGGCATTGTGGAAAGCTATGGGGGAAAGGTAATTGCTGAGAGTATTCCCGGTGAACTAACCCATTTTTTCATTTACCTGCCAATTACCAGTAAATTTACCCGGGAAAACAGTTATAAAGAGGAGGAGCTGCCCACTGGAAATGAACGAATTCTATTCGTAGATGATGAGCCTCCTCTAGCAAGGATGGGGGGCAGAATTCTGGAGCGATTAGGTTACTCGGTTGAGACCAGGACAAGTTCGACGGAGGCGTTGGAGCTTTTTCGTTCTAAACCGGATGAATTCGATCTGGTAATAACTGATATGACCATGCAGCATATGATGGGGGATAAATTTGCTATAGAACTCCAGCTGATACGTAGTGATATTCCTATTATTCTCTGTACCGGTTATAGTGCAATAATCTCAGAGGAACGAGCCAAGGAGATAGGGATTAAGGCTTTTGCCTATAAACCAATAGCCAAAGGTGATTTTGCTAAAACTATCCGACTGGTTCTAGATGAAAAGCATGAAATTGGCGAAAATTGATCACGGAGTAAAAAACAAGCTTTGCAGTATCTTTTGGTGAACGAGTACGGAATAATATTAGGTGATTCCAAGATAAGTGATACAATTAACCATTGCTTGGAGCTAAGATGAAACTGATAATCGGTAATAAAAATTACTCTTCCTGGTCACTACGGCCCTGGTTATTGCTGTCAGCCTATGAAATAGCCTTCGAGGAAATACGTATCCCTCTTTTCGCTGCAGGCTATAAGGAGAGGATCTTGAGTTTTAGTGAAGCTGGTAAGGTACCCGTCTTGCATGATGATAATTTGATTATCTGGGACTCGCTTGCCATTTGTGAGTATATTTGTGAAAAATATCTTAATGGCGCTGGGTGGCCTGGTGATCAGATTAAAAGAGCTAAAGCAAGATCTGTGTGTTCAGAGATGCATTCGGGCTTTAGTTCCCTGCGCAACGAAATGCCTATGAACTGCAGGGCAAGAAACAGGAAAGTAGAAATTACCAAGGAGTTACAAAACGATATCTCCAGGATCGAAAAAATCTGGACGAAATTCAGACAGGAGAATTCAACTTCGGGTTCCTGGTTGTTTGGTGAATTTTCCATTGCCGACTGTATGTTTGCCCCAGTTGTCTTTCGCTTTAACACCTATAAACCTGAGTTATCAGATAAAACACAAGAGTATATTACTACCATGCTTGAGCATCCCAAGATTCAACTATGGATGAAACAGGCCCAAGATGAGCAGGAAACAATAGCCTATGCGGAAGTAGGAGATTAACCGAGGTTAACCGAATTGAAGATGAATATTATGAGAATAAAGCCTAGGTTTATTGTGCTCTGCCTCTAATATCTTTTTTAGGGCAAAAGGGCTGCAAATTGTATTGACAGCATACCACAGCCCAGATTTTAGTTTCGTCCAGCCATTACGCCCCCGTCAACATCCCATATAGCCCCTGTGATCCAGTCAGCTTTGTCACTGAGGAGAAAGCAGATAGTATTAGCAACATCTGCTGGCGAACCAATCCGACCAATAGGGTGGAAGTCATCAAAACTTGCCAACGTTTCATCGACCTTTTCTGGTGAGATAAACGACTCATAGATGCGCGTTTTTACAACTGCAGGCGAAACTGCGTTTACTCTAATATTGTGTTCGCCCAGTTCCATAGCCATATGTTGGGTTAGCGCATGAAGACCTGCTTTTGCCATGGAGTAAGCGGAAGATGGGGTGGCTTTGATTGCCTGCTTAGCCCACATTGAACCTACATTGACAATGGAACCTCCACCGTTTGCTATCATATTTTTCACTACAGACTGAGATATTTGAAAAAAGGCCTTATTCAGGTTCATATAGGCTTCATAGTCATCAATATTGTGTTCGATAAAAGGCAAGGGATTGAACCGACCTGCGGCATTGACCAGATAACGAAAATGGTGATCACTTTCATTGATAAGTTGGAGTACTGCCTCAATATCTTTCTCTACATACAGATCTGCTTGAAATGATCTGGCAATACCGTATGGCGAAAGATAATCTATTGCTGCAGCCAACTTGGTTTTATTACTGCCGATTATTGTGGTTTCGATAGAGTTTTTCAGTAATTGCCTGGCTGTATCTAGACCAATCCCACTGGATCCGCCAACAATTAATGCAAAGTGTTTGTTTGTCGTAACCATGTGTTTTCCTCTTGGTAGAATTGATTGTGAAAATGTTATGCGTATAATGTATAACTGATTGAAATATTAGGAAAGTAGGCACAAACTGGTGAGTTAGTTACAAATTGGTGCAATTTTATGAAAAAACTACAGAAAAAAATGATCAGAACAACCCCACCTGCTGAAGCTGCCCGGATGGTGGAGACAATTTATGGCTGTAAATGGTCTCTAACCGTTTATCATCTCCTGGTAAACGGCATCAATCGGCCTGGTGAGATTGTGCGGAGTGTCGATGGTCTCACCACTAAGGTGTTAAATGATTGTCTCAAGCGAAATATTGAGTTCGGTTTACTTGAGCGTACCTCGTATAACGAAATCCCTCCCAGAGTAGAATACAGGTTCACCGCATTGGGAGTGAAATTTACGGAAATCCTTGCAGAACTGGAAAAACTTCAGCAGGAAATAGAAAAGGTTGGTGTATTAGAAGTCAATTCAGGCTAGCCTGTAGTTTCAGGTTTTCTAGGATTCTTAAAGATAAATGGCCTCCCGCTGATTTTAGTAAGAAGGATAGCAAATAGTGCAGCTGCAACTCCTAAGAGAACATTATAGAAGGGTGGGGCGGCCAGAGCTAGCCTTATGAGAAGGGTTGATAGAGCATATCCAGAGTTTCGAAACACTGTGAAAAATGATGGCTGAAAGCATTGGGATATGAGTACCAGGAGTATATCTGTTAAAATCAGAAGGGTATAAAAATCATGCAGAAAATCGGTATGTTCCTCACTAATAATAGTAAGATAGGCACTATTTAACCCCATGTAGATAAAGAGGATTAGGAGAATCAACGCAATACCTTTTTTGGCGGCGACAAAGCTGAATAGATCGGTTGGTTTCATGGCGTCATCTGCAGCCTTTGCTTGCGAATAATAATAATATCCCAATAATGCGAAGATCAGCAAAGCCCCAAAACCATCAGAGATTATATACAGAACTGCCATCCTGCTTCCTTCAAAAGTAACTGGTTCCGGAATCTGGGCCAGTTCCTTAAAGGCATTGCGCATGAGAATAAGGGAGAGGATTTCAAATTGTTTGCCAACTGCCCGGGAGAAGGAGCAGGGTAAGGTAAAAACCAGACTGATAACTTCAAGAATAAGAACAACGGTAAAGGCGTATTGTACAGCGTAGAAGTGGTTGTTGGGGATGATTGAATCAACAGTGGTTGGCAATATTCCAATACGTTTCAACTCGATAAGTATCACCATTACCAGAAAAAAAATAACCAATCCAAAGGATATCTTTTTATGGATTTTCTCGTGCTCCCACAGGTGATGGAGCGGATCGAAGATAAAGGTGATACGTTCGTAAATAGAATTCATTCTTTATTTTATAAATAATAATGAGGGGATGATAACAATATTGCACAGCATATTATTTATTTTAATTGGTTGATGACAATAGTCAGCTTTTTACACCCTGTAAATA
>CAZWVC010000076.1:0-14604 GCA_964637245.1 uncultured Desulfocapsaceae bacterium | reverse complement strand
AAAAGAGCGGCAAAGAGATATCCTTTTTTGAAAAATGAGGTCGATTTCCAGGCTCTGCGCAGAGTTACTCGCACATCTCTATCGCACAGAAAGATAGGTATATTGTTGGCTTCTGCAGTTGTTGCTGCTGTGAGGAGTTCAGCTCCTGGTGCCACTCCCAGTTGTCCTCCAAGTTTTTTCTGATAGGAGGCCATAAGCATATTTATCATCAAGGTTGAGAGCTGTTTTTTCCGGATAACCTCTTTGAGGTCCTGAGCTTGCCAACGTTTTTTTTCCACAAGGGCATTATAGCGTTTCTCATCGAGTTCTATGCAGACGCCATCAGGTTGTTCCTCAATAATTGTCTTTTCAACCAGGTTGACTGATTCTTGAGAAATATGCGCCGTACCGATAAGGATAAATGTACGGTCCTCTAAATGTACTATGTGGACATCATCAGGGTAAGTATTACTGGTCAAAGTCTTGTTGAGCATGGATGATATGAGATTATATGAAATAATAGGGAATACAGTTCATACCTGGCATTCTGAAAGTCTAGCCCTACAATGACCACGAAAGATGAAGTTGTAAAGTGGCTATACCAGATATCCGCAAAAGATGAGGAGATGCATATCTTACCGGTATGCAGGGGCTAATTCGCATCAGGATTTTCCTGCTTTAAGCTGCTTGGTTAAACGCCTTTCAATTTGAGTCTGCTTCCCGGATGAATAAGATTAGATTTTAGATTGTTCCACTGTTTGATTTTTTTAGGAGAGATCTTGAATCGACGAGATATATTCCAGAGTGTGTCTCCTTGCTTTACCTGGTACCAACTGATTAATGCTTTTGTTGATACAGCAGTTTGTGGTGCCCATTTTTTTCGGTCGGTGAGTACGATAGAATTGTTGGCTGATCCTGTTGCAGGTGGCGTAACAGCAGCGACTTTATTTTGAGAAGTAGTTGTTCGTTTGCTATCATCAACGATATAGAGTGCCAGTTGCTGTCCAGCGCGTATTCGATGAACACTTTTTAGTCCGTTCCAGGCGACAACCATTTCAGGGGGAACTCCATACTGCTTGGAAATTCTGCCAATGGTTTCTCCCGGTTTAATAGTATGCAGTATGAGGCTATCGCCTGCATGGGCAATGGCTGAGCCCTTTTTGGGCAGCAATTGATAGTCGACAATTGAATAGGGGATACGCAAGCGCTGTCCCGGGTTGAGATTGCCACTGCGCAGGTTGTTCACCTTCAGAAGAGTTGTTTTATTGACTTTGTATTTTCGGCAAATTGCAGTAAGTGTTTCGTTTTGGCGGATAATGTGGGTTTTGTAGCCTGTCCTTACTACGCTATGCAGTCGCGATAACCCGGATTTAGCAAGTTTTAGAGATCCTTTTGGTATTTTTGCTGAATATTTACGCTTGTTGAGCGGGGTTCTCTTTGTTTTGAGTTCCTGGTTGAGGAGCATGAGTTGTTTTTTCGAACCACCGCTGATTAGGGCAAGGGCATCAATACTCAAACCGGGACCCACTTCGATTGAGTCATATTCCATTGGTGGGGCGTAGTCAATCTTGGTAAAGCCATATTTTTCAGGGCTTTTGGCAATAATAATAGCAGCGATGAGCTTGGGAACGTAGCGTTTGGTTTCTAAACGAAGGTATCTTTTCTCTGCAAGAGTCCAGAAATCTTTGGTTTTGAAACGTTTTATCCCATATCGTATCTTACCTGGACCACCATTGTATGCTGCAACAGCTAGATGCCAGTCCCCAAACTGCTGATAGAGATCAGCAAGATAAGCAGCTGCAGCTCGGGTTGATTTTAGAGCGTTGCGGCGCTCATCCACATAACGATCGATACGGAGATTATAGTCCCTTCCGGTACCTTTCATAAATTGCCACAATCCTACGGCCCTGGCTCTGCTATATGCACGTTGATTAAAACCACTCTCAATCATAGCCAGATAAACTAGATCTCGTGGCAACCCTGCTCTGTCGAGCTCTTCATGAATGAGAGGCAGGTATCGTGTTGATCTTGCCAGCCAGCGCGAGAAATATTTGCGTTGCTTGCCCTGAAATAGTTTGAGATACATCTCTACCTGCTTATTCATAACTACAGGGAAATTGTATTCTTCGGCTTCAGGTTTCGTGTCTTTCTCCTGGGCAACCCATGAGCCCGTTTGCTTTAGTGCTGCCAGTTCCTGGTCGATGCAGGTCTCTGCCTCTACGGCTTGGGGGAGAAGTTCGGGAGGTGCAGCAGGTGAGCTTTCCGAATCGAGGAGAAATATATCTTCTACAGGATCAGGTTCATCATAAAAATCGATGAGGCTTAAAAGTTCATTTTTTGAAGCGCATCCAGTGAGAGCCAGAAGCAGACAGCTTGCCAGTAAACAACGTAAGGTATTATTAATCATTCTAAAATATAAAAAAATTTTTCGCCTGCTGATACTTACCCAAAAGCGAAAAAAGAGTTATAAGCAGGTTGAGATATATTTTTTAACAATGTACATTCCACCTATCTTATCGGCAGGCGAAATCCATATATTTAAACTCTATGATACCTCAAATTGCAAGAAAAATAGGATTTTATTCGATTTCAACCATAATCAATCAAGAATTGAATTGGTTTTCAGCAGAATTTAACTCATATAGATATGTTTAAAAAGCTCGTCTGGTTAACCTTATTTCTCGTTTTTCTCGCAGCATTGGCAGGTGGAACCACTCTTCACTGGTTAGTAGTGTTACATCCAGGAGATGAGATTAAGCCTGAGAATATTAACAGTATTCTCGGGAAAGAAAGTCCGGTTTTCTATAGTGATGGAAAAACCAGACTTGGGGTCTTTTTCGACCAGTCACATCGCCAATATGTACCCTATAACGAAATTCCGGTAAATTTTATCAATGCGTTGGTGGCATCGGAGGATAGTCGCTTCTTTTCCCACTTTGGCTTTGATGTGATTGGAATTCTCCGCGCGGCCATCAAAAATATTCAATCTCGCAAGATTGTACAAGGTGGCTCGACGCTGACACAACAAACCGCTAAGAATCTTTTCAAAAGACAAAGCCGGTCTATTGAAGCAAAGTTGAAAGAATTACTTTTAGCACTGCGTTTGGAATATCACTATCCTAAAGAAAAGATCTTTGAATTTTATGCAAACCAATTCTATGTGAGTGGTAATGGTCATGGTTTGGGGGTTGCAGCTCGTTACTATTTTGATAAAAAACCGGAAGAACTAAACCTGCTCCAGTGTGCCTACATCGCAGGTAGTGTAAAACGGCCTAACTACTATAATCCATTCATAAAAAAATCGGAAGAAAGCACTAAAAAAGCACTTGAACGAGGAAGAACCCGCGTCAATTATGTCCTGGCGAAAATGTTAGAGCAAGAGATGATCAGTGATTATCAGCACGGCATAGCCAAGTTAAGTGATATTGAGTTTAAAAAGGGACAGGTTGGCTACTCACTCGATTATGCCATGGAGATGGTGAAGGATGCGGTAACTTCTACCGAAGTTACGGAGGCATTGGAAAAGGTGAATATCTCCAACATTGCTGTATCGGGTGTGCGGATCATAACCACCATTAATAAAAATATTCAGGAAAAGACGCTCTATTCTCTCAGGCATGATCTCTCCAGGCTCGATGTCCGACTGCGCGGTTATGAACGGGAGGAAGTCCAGGAAGAGCTTGATACACTTAATTATAGAGGAGACATAAATCTCCGTATTGGTGCTTTTCTCTTTGGCCGTGTTGAAAATATTATAGGGAAAGGAAAAGCCACTCAAATTCATGTCAACTTAGGGCGAAGGTCTGGCACTGGGGTAATCGATCGAAAAGGTATCGCCCGCCTGGTAAACGCTAGAGTACGTTGGCAAAAAACTCCGTGGGTAGAGGCCAAGGAAAAAGATTACACATCTTTTTTAAAGCAGTTCGAGGTCGGTGATAAGGTCTGGGTAAGTGTCCATGGACGAACCGAGGAAGGTCAGGTACTGCTTGATCTTGAGAAATTTCCCAAAATTAACGGAGGAGCTCTGGTTATAAAAGACGGCATTATTAAAGCGGTGAGCGGAGGAGTGGAAAATAGATTTTTTAACCGGGCAATATATGCCAGAAGAACGATGGGGTCGTCTTTTAAACCTTTTGTTTATGCAGCTGCCTTACAACTTGGCTGGAATGGCACTGATAATTTGAACAATAACAGAAATCTTTTCGTTTTTCAAAATCAGCCCTATTTTCCCAGGCCCGATCATTTATCGCCCTTTGAGCATGTGTCAATGAGCTGGGCTGGCGTACATTCCGAGAACGTTGCTTCCGTTTGGTTGCTCCACAACCTTTGCAGCAAACTTACTAGTGAGCAGTTTAACGAGGTTGCCGCCTATGTGGACTTGGCACCACGTGTCGTAGAAGGTGAAGAAGAGCCGTATTCCCGCTTCAGAGGTCGAATTCGTGATAAATACGGAATTGTGCTCAATCTCGATACCCTGCGTCAGGCGGCTTTTCATCTTGCCCAGAAGAATGTGGAAACCGATCTGATATTTGTCGGCCGTGATCAAGATTATGAGCGTTTGCAAAATATGCACTATGGTCTGGGGTTTGATAATTTCAAAGAAGAAATACGTCAAAATTTGAAGGATAAGACTAAAAATCTCCGGAAGAGCACAAGAAAAGAGCTTCGTTTACGTCAGGAAATATTAGCAAACAATTTCTTAGATCTGGAATCGCTGCGCAGCGAATATACCGGATTTAAACAAATGCTGGAGCAATACGAGCTATTTATCGATGACCCCTTCGCCATAAATCCAACGCTTTTACAGGCTGAAAGAACACCAGGTGATGATAAAGCGTGGCTTTATTATGATGCTTTTTTAGAAAGATACTGCTTTTCTGCTGATGAAAAGAAGGTTAAAGGGATGTATCCGGTTGAGATACCAAATTTAATAAGGTCTCTGCAGGAATTTGATGTTGCCCAAAAAGAGGCTTTCTGGAGGGATATTTATCTAGATACTACCATATCCATTGAAACCTTTGATATACTGCAGACCCAGGTTTCTCGAGAACTGGAAGCATTGAAAAGACAGTTACCTTACAGTATGGATGTGCTCCACCATATCCAGGATTTTCGTGTTCTTGTAGGCTTGAAATATTTGATAGCATTAGCAAAAGAGTTCGGTGTTAATAGCAAACTTGAGCCGGTTCTCTCGTTTCCGCTGGGATCAAATGTTGTCACACTACTTGAAACTTTACGCTTGTATGAAGGTTTGGCAACTGGCGAGGTTGTAAGGACTGGAAAGTATGAAGATGATAACGAGGATTTACTTGCCATTATTGATAGAATAGAAACCACCGAAGGTGAAGTCATCTATCGCCCGACTCGTCAACGTAAAAAACTGTTAGCTGCAGAGACCTCTATGGCAGTTGGTCATATCCTTGAAAATGTAGTCAAATTCGGTACTGGTCGATATGCGGATAAAAATATTAAATTGGCCACTTCCGATGCTGATGGCGACAGCGGAGACTTTGGCAGTCTCGGGCTATCCATACCAGTTTTAGGGAAAACCGGTACAGCAAACAGATACACTAACGCCTCTTTCTTTGGCTTTTTACCTGGGCTTTCACCGACAAAAGACAGCTTGTCAATGGAATCTGGTTATGTTGTTGGGGTATATGTCGGTTTTGACGACAATAAAGAAATGCGAAAGGGTGCCACCAGGATTTCTGGATCCGCTGGAGCCCTGCCAATCTGGAGCGAAATTGTGAGCAGCATCGTTGCTGAAGAAAATTACAGTGCAGACCTTGATCCTGTTGATCTTTCATTTTATGGCCTGACCCTCAAACGTGAAGATATCGGACAAAAAAATATTGCGGTTGCTGCTGATCAAGGTGGTATTCTGCCAAGACCCGTAAAAAACATTGATCAACTTGATAGGTATAAACCATCCATCATTACTTTTGGTAAATTTAGTAATGAAGGCACATTTACTCCTCAGCGTCGTTTTCTGCCGTTTTGGAATATACCCCAGTCATCAGCCGAAACTGCATCGGATTGAAATCTCATCAGGTAGCAGAGATGGTCATTTAAAATCTGAACTAACTGCTCAACATAAACACTCTTTGTAGATATACCTTTGAATTCAAAAGTGGTAATATCATATCACGCAAGATATAAAGAGTAATCTATAGAGCTTTCTCTATTCCAGCAAAGAGGGGGGTGCCATGGGGCAAGATGACAGGAGAAAATACCAGCGCAAGGAGAAACAAAGCGTTATCAGTTTCCATATTATCACCGAGGATGGTGAAGAAAAAATCCGTAAGGCTCTGGTGGTTGATGGTAGTCAAGGTGGAGTCAGATTTAGCACTGATGAGTCGATATCCAAGAATACCAGATTGTACATTAAACTTGATTCAGACGATTGGGGAGACGAACTCACTTACTGTTGCAAAGATAACGGTGTGGGCCTGGTAGAAATGATCGGATCTGTAATGTGGTGCCTGGAAAAAGATGATGCACCAGGCGAATATGAAATAGGAACACGTTTCATCAGTGAGATTGAACAATGAACCAATAACTGCGAACTACAGCGAATTTAGTGATTAATAGATGTTCTTGCAATGTTATCGAATATGCCTATGATAGAGTGAAATTAAACTTCAAATAGGTAGTGTACTCGCGTAAACTGGTTTTGTGAGAAAAACCTCAGCAAGGACTAAAATGAACCAGGCCATTCTATTGCACGTATTCTAATTAGTGTGATTGTTTAACTTTTTTTACCCTATTACCGATAGTTTAATAGGACTCTGATATGGTGGGATTGCAACAATATACTTTGCCCAAAGAGAAAAAGGGAAATAACTACAAATAGGAAGCTATGGATTTTTCAAGAAAAATTGCAGGAATTTTCATTTGCGCATTTATTATAGCCGGTTGTGCTGCACCTCAGAAAAAGGTGGTAGAGACAAATCAGCAGCCAGCCTTTGGTTCCGAGTCAACTTCGTATCCAGGTATTGAAGATCCCCAGAGCATAGAAGATGATTACTCAAAGAGTATTACACAACCTGCTGAAATTGTACTGCCTGAAGCATATCAGAGTGAGACTGATCTCAGCCAGGTCCAGGGGCCTTTGCCTCCTATGGATTATGTCAATGATCGGATATTTGAATATGGGAGAAAATTGGAAAGGTGGCGAGAAATTGATACCCAATCTGCCGCTCTTGAATTGAATCAGCAAGACACCGAAACTATGGTGAATTGTTTTGTTGACTTGCAAAAAGTTTTAGATGGCTACAACCAGCTTAGAGCTGATATGCTTCAGCTTAATACCAGTAATTCCAGTCTCATCATAAGTAGCGAAGATGTCATGGATCTTCAAAAGAGTGATATTTCATTTCTGGAGTCAATATGCGGTAAGCTTCTTGCGCCGGAAGGTGGTGAACTCGTCGATTGGGAACACCGAGAGGAAGCCTCGGATCTGCCTCAGTTAGAAACCTTGATAGAACGTTACACCGGCAGCAGAGAATATGAAGAGGTTGTACAGATTTGGCAAAAAATACCTGAACAGCAAATAGAAAGAGTGCATCTTCGCACAAAAATTCTATATGGTAATGCCTTGATGTTTCTCCATCAGGAGGAGAAAGCTGCAGAAATCTATCAACAGATTGTCGATGAAATGTCAGTATCTGAAGAGCAGCGTACCGATCTTTTATCACTTCGCAGGGTACTCGCTGATTTGTATACTGCTGCCGGCAATTATTCTGCTGCTGAAAACCAATACCTCAATATTTCCAAAGATTATAGCAATCTTGGCAGTATTGAAGAATGGTCAAAACTTCAACTTGATATTCTCGAAAGAAGTGCTGAGGGAGGCCCTGAACTTACTAACTACTCAAATTTGTTGAGAAACTATCTGGGCTTTATTCCCGAACGGGATGGCTACAAAATCGTGTGGGAAGCGGAGAAATTTCTCGCTGATTACCCTTACTCCGCAGTGGCGTCAAATGTAGACTTCATTAAAAATACGGCAGATCAGCGGGCAAAAAAATGGTTTGAAGGTTTTTTTGTCGAGGTGGATGGTCTGGCAAGTGAGAAGAAATACCTTGATGCTCTTGAGAAATTAGAGGCAATACCCGATGATATCATCTCGGTTGAGCAGAAGGAGCGCATTAAATCAAGAAATGATGATCTCATCCTTGCTGAAGCGGTTGAGAGGGAAACCCGTAAGATTGAGAAAATGCAGGAGTTGCAGACGCGTTGGAATGAAGGCATGATTAAGGTAGAAGAGGGCAATTATGATGAAGCCATCGCAATTTTTCAAACAATGCTCCAGTCTGAGTATTTTGCCAAGGCGGAAGACAAAATAAACGAAATAACTTTGCTTGCCGCTAAATCTGATCGTAGAGCTGCTGCGGATATGTATATCAGATACACTAAAACCACCGATGTAGAGATGAAGAAGAAACTTCTTAGCGAGTCAAGAAGGCTACTCTCTGAAATTTTAGTTAAATATCCTGGGGTTTCCATAATTGATAAAGTCAAAGGAAATATCAATCGGGTAGAACAGGAGATGAACAATCTAGATCCTTTGCTGTTGCAAAGTATAAAAGAGGCTGAGGCCCTGGAGTTAATGAAAGAAGAACAAACAGAGCAAGATGATGATTTCCCTTTTTCTCAGTCTACTGACACATCTGAACCAGAAGAAAACGAGGTTGAAGAGATAGATCTAAATAACTAAAAGCGGATATTGCAGAGCAATTTTTGCGAGATAGGTCAGGTAAAAAATATCTCTTGAAAAATAAATTTTGTAGTGAGCTTACTCCGTTTTTAATTAACCATAGCGTTTGCTGCCTGTAACTGCAGCCTCCAAATATTCAGATAAATAAGTTCAGAATTAGGGTGAAAAACTCGATCCTCCTGATAAATCTCAGAGAAAATTAAATAGTGTTAGCCTGAATATGTCATGAGTTGAGGTGGGCTGTTAGTCAAGGAGTTGTATGATTTTCTATACTAATGTATGAAAATCATACAGGCGACGTGGGATAGTGGGCCGCATCGACTCACCCGAAGGGTGAAGAGCTTTTCAAAAAGTTTTTCATGAAATATTCAGGGTAGTGATGCTATCTATTCTCTCTTCCTGCAAGTAAAGGTTTAGTTCTCCAGACTTTTTTTCAATTCCAATGCCAGTTCTTCTTTGGCTTGATCGATTGCCATTTTGCTTATGTCTCTTGTCTTTGAGGATAAGGAACGGGATATCGTTGGAGTAAGCTGCAAGGTTTTCTGACCAAGATCTGACTTATAAAATGTGATAAGCTGGTGTATTTCATCCTCAGTATAATGCGCTCTATAGACAGGCAACATTACTTCTTTTTTAAATCTCTCTAAATTAAATTTATTGCGAAAAAGCTCATATAATCTTGTGGGGCCAAATTCATTATTGCGATATTTGTCCGCTGCAAGTTGAACATCTTTTCCGTCAAGGTCACGAGCTAATATTTCTTCGATTTCTTTAATGAAATAGGGAGTATTCATTTTGATCGTGTCTTTCATGCTTTCTAATGAAGTCTCCATATTATCCATGGTGTTCATCACTTTGAGTAACTCATATATTGCTGTGTCTTTTGAGTCAACTTCAGTTGCAGTCGATAAAAATGGATACATTATTATGCAAGCAATGAAGCAGAGAATAGAAATGAATGAAGATCGTAACATGAAAGATTCTCCTTGGATAATCGCAATATACTTTATATTTGGATGATGGAAACCTGAAGCAATGAACTTTGAAATGGCGGGTGCCGTGTTCTCCAAAAATTCCGCCAACAATTAAACCACCAGAGCATTCTTTGTCAATACTCTTTTGCTCTGAAGCCCAAACAAATATTAAGATATCATTTTTGCACTTGCAGAAATTAAGCTCAGTCGAGGCAACTGCTCATCGTGTAAATCCTTGGAGCTGCTTAGCTTTAGATAATTAAAACGCGGAGGTGATAAAGTTGCAAATATCAGATAGCTCTTTGGTGGAGCTTGTGCTTTCATTGCAATACTCAACAGACAAGACACGCCATACAGATCATTTCTATTGTGGGGATGTAAACATGTGGCGAGATGTGTTTACCCATGCGCATAGAGAGTTACTTCTTGATCGCAGGTCTGGTGAAAATGTAACTTTGGCTGACAATCACTGCTTCTTTCCGGAAAAGGATCAAGCCAGAAAAACCATTTTGAAAAAACAGTGGCAACCCCCGCCTGAGATAAACGATAATCTTGAACCCCGTATTGGACGCTGGTATCCCCAAGGATATTTACGTGGTCTAACAGAGATTTTTCCGCAAACTAAAGCGCCTTTTCGGGTGACTGACATAACTGCAGATCACCTCACGATTGACTGTAATCATCCACTTGCGGCACAAGAGATACGCGTAGAAGCACAAATTGAAGAAGTGGCTGAGAGTCATAAGGAGAGAGGGGGCAGGTGCACAGATTGGATATCTGAGGCATTAGCAAATGGGCCTGGAATGCAGCTTTTTTTGGATAATGATCATGTAGATTATGGAGAGCCCTTAGCCTTCAAACGTCAGAAGGAAGAGGAAGATATAGCATTTTTCAATAAACCACGTTTTGTTGATCATATTGACAGCACAGCACGTAGCGCACTTCTTCAACATACAAGTAGTCTAATTACCGAGGATATGAAAATTCTGGATCTAATGAGTAGTGTCCAGTCTCACCTTCCGGGTTGGGTCTCTGCGACAGGGCTTGGCTTGAATGCCGAAGAGTTGAGCAACAATCCAAGGTTAACAGATTTTGTTGTGCATGATCTCAATAACAAACCTATCCTCCCATTTACCGATGGACAATTTGATGGAGTATGCTGTCATCTTTCTTTTGAATACCTGCTTTATCCAGCTAAAATAGCGGCTGAATGTGCGCGAATTCTTAATGAAAGAGGCCTTCTCCTGATAAGTATTTCAAACAGATGGTTTCCCGAGAAAGTAACTCGAATATGGCAGATGCTTCATGATTTTGAACGAATTGGGTACGTGATGGAGTATATCAGAAAAGATTTTACAGAAATTGAAACAATCACCTATCGCAACTGGCCAAGACCGGTGAATGATGCCCATTACTACACAACACAACAAAGCGATCCGCTCTTTATAATTGTTGCACGAAAAAACTGAAATACATCCTTTCTCAGGTTTTTATAGTTAGTGTCTGTCCATGGGCGAGAAAATTTATTTGAAATCGAGGCGCCTGATGAATTTAACCACAGGTATATAATTGATATCGAAGTCTCACTTCGTTCGCTTATCTCCGAGGATTAAATTTTGAGAGCAACGATGAGTTGGGAAAAATTGGCCATTTATGGATAGACGCTAGTTATTACCCGCAACTCTATACTGATGTGGTCAAATACAAGATGCATACCCAGGTGTTTGAAGAATTTAGCAGAACCATAGATGATATTCCATCTGGTACGGTCTAAATCGAAATGTGCTTCAAATGATAGCGCACCATTTTCAGTTAATGATAGAGTTGCAGGAAAACTTTGCTTGGCCATAACTCCATGCATCATGAGAGTACCATCAATTTGAAAGTTAGGTGCACTAATTGATTGCTCATCAAGAGGTTTAACTTGGTTTATCTCAAATGTAGCAATCGGAAAAAGATCAGTATGAAAAAAATCGTCTGATTTTAGATGATCTATGAGAACCGGCTGCGATTCATCCCCTGCTAAATTTATATTCAAGATTGAGTTCATATCAATTTCAATTTCACCTGTCATTTTGCCATCGACAACTTGAATTTTACCTGATGTTATCGACACATTGCCATAGTGACTAGAATTTGGGTTTCTGCCTGTCCAACCTATGTTGCTTTTCTCACAGTCGACAGTGTATACTTCGTCAACAAACTGTATATCAATTGCGCTCTCATTGTTTTTGCCAGAAGATGTTCCTTCAATAGGTAGACCCTGCATTTTCCATGCTGCAATGCCACCCACCAGAATGGCTATGTTTTTATAGCCTGCTGCCGCTAGCTTTTCTGCAGCGACAGGAGCATCCATGGTTTCACTGTCTGCACCGTAAACAACGATAGAGTTATTATTATCTGATGTTATTGCTTTGACCTGTTCTACAAAGTTTACCTCGAACACACATGCCTGCCTTGATTTGGGGATTCGTATCTTCAAGAACTGGGACTCGATCATGGTATGCAACAGGATTATATCTGCATTTTCAATAAGTAATGAATCGAGTTCATTGGCTGTAATCTCTTTATATTTTGTATTTTCAGACATATTGGAACTCCTGGCGATGAATTCTTGGGCTAAGTTTGTTGCTCATTTCCTGACACATATGTAGGAGCAAACGGTATTCTCTGATTTTGTTTCTAGATCCTTAAATAATAAGGAATCCTAAGAAAAATGTTGATAAATTTGTAGAGGTGTTAGGAATTATGATACAATGACCAGGTAATGCATAATTCAAGGTGGAGCCTTAACTATGCAACATGAATCATCGGAAGCTGGTCCAATAGATAGCCTGCGTATCCACTTTTTCCAAATAGTCTCTGACTGGAAAAGACGACCTGATACGGAGCATAATCAGGCTATGATTCGCATAGGGGTTGGCGTAATAGCCTTGTCCTACCTCATATCCACGGTTTACGGGGATAAACACCTCTCCAGTAACGATCTCAATACACTCACAACTGCAGGATTATTCTTTGTGAGTGCTTTATCCATAATACTCTGGCTTATCAGATATCCTGGAAAAAATATCTGGCGCAGAATTCTGGGGATCATAACCGATAACACTGCAATTACCGCTGCGCTTTATTTTCATGGTATCTTAGGCGCCCCTCTTTTCATCGTCTATCTCTGGGTTGCTTTTGGTAATGGTTTTCGATTTGGTCTGACTTATCTTGCTTTCTCTGCAAGCCTCGCTGCATGTGGGTTCGCGGCTGTAACACTGCTATCAGAAAAACTGCAGACTACTCCCTATGTAACCGGAGGATTGCTGGTAGGACTTATAGTATTGCCGCTCTATGTTGCGAGCCTTTTACGCAAGCTCCATGAATCCTTGGAAATGGCTGAGAGTGCAAACCGGGCAAAATCTACCTTTCTTGCTACGATGAGCCATGAAATCAGGACCCCTTTGACCGGCTTGGTTGGCGTAACTGAAATGTTACGCAAGACAAAACTTGAAAAAAAGCAGAAACATTATGTTGAGCTAATCTCCAAAAGTAGTGAATGGCTGATGCGGGTTATAACAGATGGTCTTGATTTTTCTAAAATAGAGGCGGGAGAATTTTTGCTTCTACAGGAACGTTTTGATTTGCTTCGGTCTCTGCAGGGGCTTAGCTCAATTTATCAGAGTGCACATGGTAAGAAAAACGTAACGTTCTTATCCAAGATCACCGAGGATCTGCCTAATTTCGTAATAGGTGATCAGCTGAGGCTAACTCAGGTGTTGGGCAACCTTTTGGCTAATGCTTTTAAATTTACAGAGAGTGGTAATGTCGTAATGCAGGTTGATTCTATATCAGAGCGGGAAGACGGGGTACAAATTCTGTTTACCATTGAGGATACTGGCGGTGGTATAAAGAAAGAGTGTCAAAAGTATATTTTTGAACCTTTTAAACAGGCTGGAGCAGAAAACCAACAAAAACTTGGTGGTACAGGCCTTGGTTTGGCAATTGCTGATCGCCTGATAGAACTCATGGGGAGCAAGCTTTATTTAGATAGCGAAGTTGGAGTGGGGAGCAAGTTCTACTTCACACTCCATTTTCCTCTTGATCAATCCGAGGAAGGGGAGGAGCATCATGACGATTTAATTGCTACGACCCTTAAATGGATGAGACCACCGCAAATTCTACTGGTGGAAGACAATGAAATAAATAGAGAAGTTATCGAGAGTCAGCTGATAGATCTGGGTTGTCAAGTGAGCCATGCTGCAGATGGACGTGAAGCTATCTCACAGGTTGAAAAGGCTAAATTCGACCTTATTTTAATGGACTGTCAGATGCCAGTACTCAACGGTTATGATGCAACAATTGGTATTCGAGCATATGAGAAAGAGCATGAAAATATCATAAAAACACCAATTATTGCACTGACTGCTCACGTAACCGTTGATGATCGACGAAAATGTTTAGGTAGTGGAATGGATGACTATCTCGGAAAACCATTTAAAACTGAGATGCTAAAGTCAAAACTGGTGAATTGGTTGAATGATCTGCTTAGTTGTGGTGGAGAGTCAATTGCGGAGAAGATTGAAGAACCAGATTTTATTCATCTACCAGAAAGCAAACTATCAGCAGATGATGAAAAGCTCATTCATGACCTCAAAAATACCCTTTTTATCATCCAGGCTAGCGCGGAGATGTCATTGCATAGGACCGCACAACAAAATGATCTGGAGAATAATGCCGCCCGTATACAAGCAGCTATAGATCGAGCAGTTCAACTCATCGATGCTCTATCAGATGAGCTTTCAGATAATTGATACACGTATTCGAAGAGATTACACCTTATTCCTTACTAAATACGATAAACAACCCTCAACAGTATTAATAGGGAACAGCTAGTGTCGTGTCATGTTTCAAATGTTGTAATAGAGCGCCGGGATTCTGGTTTCC
>CAZWVC010000075.1:0-14694 GCA_964637245.1 uncultured Desulfocapsaceae bacterium | reverse complement strand
TGCTGATCTGGTTATTCTCGATATGATTATGGACCCAGGCATAGATGGACTTGAAACATATAAGCGGATCCAAAAAAAGAACCCAGGTCAAAAGGTGATTATTGCCAGCGGCTACTCATCAACGAGCAGAATGAAAAAAGCTAAAGATATAGGAGCATTAGACTTAATAATGAAGCCATATAGCCTTAGCGCGTTTGGTAAGGTCGTTTACAAGGCTTTGCGTTCAACAAACGCCCGATACAGTAATTTAGGGTAATTCGATTTCCAGTGTATAAAGACTGTCTGAGAAGTTCAAATAATTGGTTAAAATTAAACGATAATCTACATCAAATTCACAACGTTTCCCTCCACTTCTAGTTATAAAGAATACCTTGAATAAATGTTATAACACCATTGAGAATAGATACCCCAAACTTACAGAGTGGCTGAAGGATACTCTAGACCAGCATGCTTTGCCCATCATAGAGATACCTCTTTATCTTGTGGGTAGCTGTTTTTATGAAGGGTTCTCTTCGCTCAAGAACTTTAGCTATTCGTGAGGCGCTAGAAAGCTGGCTATTGATCTCTTCCCGCATAGTTTCCATGAGATTTTCAATATAGGCTCTTCGCTGGGTTCGTGACTGCTGGGCAGTCTGCTCGTCAATTAGTTCATAATCGGGATACACCCAGGCGTCCAATTGGCCATTATTCTCAACAACCAAGGCTTCAACGATCCAGCTATACGTATTCATTTTATGCTCAATCGCCTCGGGATAGACATTCTCACCATTGGCCATGACAATTACATTCTTAGATCTTCCGCAGATATGGAGATTACCTGCTTCATCCAGATATCCTAGATCGCCTGTTGCAAGCCAACCATCTGCAGAAATGGTTTCCCTGGTTGTTTCATCATCGTTGAAATACCCTTGCATGACGTTAGGACCACAGCCGTAGATTTCCCCAATACCAGTTTCGGGATCGGGCTTGTCTATTTTTATCTCCACACCTGGTATGGGTTTTCCTGACGAACCAGGGAGTATGGTCTTATCACCCAGTGGTCCACCAGCCAAAAGAGGTGATGATTCTGTCAAACCATAGCCGATAAGATAGGGGAATTCAGCTTCCACTAAAAATTGTTCAACTTCAGGATTTAGTGCTGCCCCTCCGATCCCCATAAACAATAAGTTCCCCCCAAAAAACTCCGTGAGTTTCGCACCAATACGTTTATAGATCATCTTTCTACCGAAACCCGATTTGCAAACAATCTGCAACAGCCTACTTCCTTCGATTTTAGGTAAAACCCTCTTTTTGTAGATTTTCTCGAGAACCAGCGGCACTGCGAAGATAGCGCGGGGTTTCTCATGCTGGCAAAGTTTCTGTAAAATTGCCGGTGTTGGGGTTTTACCGGCATAGGCTATGCGACAGCCCTTTAATAGAGGCAAGATAAATCCACAAGTGAACTCATAGGTATGTGACATCGGAAGAATTGAGAGGAACACATCACCAGCATTTAAATCAGCCAATCCCGAGGCAGCATAAGCATTTGCCGTCAGATTCTTATGGGACAGCATTACTGCCTTTGAATAGCCTGAAGTTCCTGAAGTATAAAGAATTGAGGCTAGATCGTCTTCTTCTACTTGAGGAAATTCAATAATATTGCCCGAATGTTCTTCGTTTTTTAACGCTATTTCTGCTTCTTCTAGATATTCAGAAAACTTTGATATCTCAACTATCCCAGAAATTCCAGTGTAGTCATCAAGAGTTATGATGGGCCCTGCTAATTTTTTATTGAGTTCATAAACTTTTTCTATTTGTCGCTGGGTGGTAAACAACACTTTGACTTGCATTTCCTTGAGGATATGGTGCACATCTGCCTCAGGAAGATCTGGTAAAATGGGGACAGCGATAGCCCCCAAACGTACTATTGCTAAGTAAACTGTTCCCCAAATATCAGAATTTTCTGCTAGAATGGCGACATGATCTCCTTTCTGCACCCCTTCTTTAAGCATCCGTGCAGCCAGACAAATTATCCGATCATGGAAATCCTTATAATTCAATGGTTTCCCCATTGCCATGCCAATAGCTGGAGATTCACCAAATTTGGCACAACTTGAATCAATTATGTAGTTTAAGGTCATACGTACTTCCGCACCTTCCACCATTTCTCACCTCTCAAAATCATTCGGAGTAACATATATGAACTGCTCAATAGATTTAAGTAGAGCAGTTTATTTGAAATAAACGCCTATTGAATATTGCATAAATGTTTCCCCAGGTCAATCAGGAAGAACCTCGTATCGCTTGCATTTCCTCAAATTTTTTGATAATTTTTCTTCGAAAGCACTTGACAACAGTAGCTGTAGAGAATAAAGAAATACCAGGGTAACTCAGGGGTTTCCCACTATCTGTTTGATAACTGCTAAAATTGAAGTCACATACCTGTATTGATGCACTGTCGTTTATCCTTCGTCGCCATTATTCTGATTACGAACATTCTTTTTTTCTCAAGCAATGTCCTGGCCATTCCTCTGCTTAAGGATACAGCCAAAAAACCGTATAAGTCCTCTTCTCTTTCAAAGCCCAAGGTCTCTATGACTGTGCTGGGTGAGCTGCGTAATATTTCTCAGATAAAAAAGAGGAACCCCAAATATGCACTTGCCTCCCAGAAGAGGAGAATAGTGAAAAACCTATCAGCTAGAAGTGCCATCATTATTGACGCGGTATCAGGCAATACGCTGTTCTCTAAAAATCCAAACATCCCCCGACAACCGGCGAGTACGATAAAAGTCCTCACGGGAATGATTGCTTTAAAATCTCTGAAAACAAGCGACACAATACCCATCAGCAGGAAAGCCGCCCGGCAACCCAGATCAAAGGTATATTTAGACCAGCGAAAAAAGTATCTTGCTAATGATCTGATTAATGCTGTCCTGCTTGCTTCGGCCAATGATGCCAGTGTTGCACTTGCTGAAAAGATAGCCGGATCAGAAAAATCTTTTGCCAAAATGATGACCCTGAGGGCCAAGCTCTGGGGGGCAACAAAAACAATCTGTAAAACAGCAACTGGACTAACAGCAAAAGGACAGAAATCAACTGCTCGTGACCTTGCAGTTATTTTTAAACATGCCATGAAAGACCAGGATTTTGCTGCACGAATGAAACGTACCAAAGTTCGTACCACGGAAGGCAAACTCCTGAGAAATCACAACAAGGCACTCTGGCAGGTTGAAGGAACCCAAGGTGGTAAGACAGGGTATACCAATGCTGCACGACAAACCTATGTTGGCAAGTTCAAGCGTGGCAATGATGAGCTAATCATTGCCATAATGGGCAGTGAACGGATGTGGACTGATGTAAAAAAACTGGTTGAATATGGTTTTAATAAGAAGCATGTTGCTGCAGCTGAAAAACGTAAAAACAGAGAAATAGCCGTTGCCGGACTTGCATTATAAGATTCTACCCTGTTACCATAATAACTTTAATAATTATAGAATCCTGCATCAATTAGCAACCTCAATTAGCAAAGTTACAGGCTAATTTACCTCACTTCCCAGATTTATTTATACTTTCTATATTACCAATTCCTCTAAATGCGCCTTTTTTCCTGGACTCAAAAAAAATCCACCATAACATGCTGATATTTATTCGATTTTAACTAGAAAACAGCCTAGCAAAACGCAAACACGTCCCTTAACTACCCGTCAGTCCTTATATCACCGCAATGCAAAAAGTATAGTGGTTTGATTTACATCAGCTCACACGTTGATTTTCAAACGCACAACCTGCGCCTCAAAACAGAGTTGGTCCGCGCTGAACCATAGTGCAGACCTCCTCAATACCTGAGCGTTTTTTGTGTTTAACCAAAATATCAGTATAATTAAAGATAGAACATTATTTGTATATTGTTAAAATTCCCACGAAGGATCCCACGATGCTGCAAACCGCAATTTATTATTCTCTGGTATCTGATTCTATGGCTGCCGGCGAAAATGGTGCCAAATCTATTTTGGAACAGCTGAACAACCAAGCTCCAGACTTCATCTTTCTTTTTACTTCCGTAGGTCATGAAATCCCCGAACTTATAAAAGGGATTAGAGCATACCTTCCCGACGTGCCTCTCTGTGGTTGTTCAGGTGCAGGAACAATCACCAACGAGGGGTGTGATGAAATGACCCACTCTTTATCACTCATGGCTATCCGCACCAATCGTATTAAGTTTTATCCTATTATGTGTGCAGACCTATCCGGGAAGCAAGAACAATCAGGTAGAGAAATTGCCGCAATGCTCAACCCCATCATTACAGAAGAAAAAACATCAAACAGCCAGCTTCTCATATTATTTACCGAAGGTTTAACTATCAATGTTGATGCTTTGTATCGTGGCTTGGAAAGCAATCTCAGCAAGCATATCGATATAGTGGGTGGTACTGCCGGTAATGATTTCCAAGGAGATAAAACCTATCAGTTCTATAATAATACAGTACTCTGTAATGGAGCCTCAGGGGTTTTACTTTCTGGTGATTTCTCCTACAAAATTGGGGTAACCCATGGCTCTAAACCTTTTGGACTCTTTCGTACGATAACCAGGGCAGAAAAAAATGTCATTTTTGAAATAGACAATATGCCGGCCCTTGATCTCCTCAAAGAGTTTATTGGCCCAAAGAGAGTTGAGGATTTCGGTCAGGTACTCAATCTCTTTGAACTTGGTGAACAATTTGAAGGACAAGGTTACGACGAGTCTATTCTTAACAGGGCTATTACCGGAATTGAGCGAGATCAGGGAGGAATACGTCTGGCAGTTGAAATTCCAGAGGGAACCCAAGTGAGAATAACCAGGCGAGATATGGATCTCGTCTTGGAGCGCACCAGGCAAATGACAGCCAACCTGGTACATAAAATGAAAAGCCCTGACAATGCAGCGTATTTTTATTTCAATTGCTCCGGCAGGGGGTCATATTTATTTGGTGAGCCAGAACCTGATGTGGATGCGTTGCGAGATACCCTAGGGCAAGACCGTAAAATGATAGGCTTTTTCACCTTTGGAGAATTTGCTCCAGTTCAGCGTAAAAACTATTTCCACAACTACACAGGAGTACTGGTTGGACTTGAGTAACATCTTGTTATTATGCAAAAGAAAGCAGAAACAAATGACCACATACTGCATTTGCATGATGAGATTGCTTCGCTAAAAAAAGAGATGAATGCAATCACAGCAAGCTTTGTTCGACAGGAGGCTGATCTTGTTGAAACAAGGATGTCATTGACAAAAAAAATACGCTCTATTCAGGTTTTCCAACAACTCTACGACAATATTCTCTCTGCCAAAAATTTATCTGAAATCTACCAAGTAACAGTCAACCTGCTCCTAGATATGGGGTATGACCGGGTAGCCATTTTCCGCAAGGAGAACAATTTCTATCACTGTGTTGCCAATAATGGTTATACCTCAAGTACAAAAGCGAATATGCTGCAATCGCCTTCCTTTGCTACCCTGATTGAAGAAATAGGCGGATTGCTGGTTAACGGCAGTAACCGGGGATCTTTCGCATATGAATACGAAGATGCTTTGGATGTAAAATTTTTTATTGCAGTTCATTTTTTTCTTGATCCTAGAAACCTTACTCCTCACATTTTAATAGCAGGAAATAAAACCGAGGTCACTATCCGCAGACCAAAATTGACAGAGACGGATCTTGAGATTCTAACCACCTTGACGAAACAGCTAAGTACAGCTGTTGATAATATTGTATTTGTCTCTGAGTTGGAGTCATCCGAGCTAAAATACCGCCAATTGTATGAACGATCAGCGGAAGGCATTTTTCAGGTGACAACTACCGGAAACTTTATCAGTGCAAATCCTGCCATGGCTCATCTTTTGGGCTATGAAAATGCCGAATCGCTTCTGCAGGACAACAAAGAATTTGGCACCCATTTTTTTACTCACCCAACTGAATTTGACTCCCTTTGCAGAGAGGCGGAAAAATCTGGTTCTCTGCTTGGCAACGAAGTTAGCCTAAAAAGTCTAGATGACAATATTCGCTGGGTTTCAATATCAGCCAGGTGTATCAGAAGCAGTGATGGCTGGAGTAAACATTTTGAAGGATCGGCTACAGATATTACTGAGAAGGTAAGAGCTATGGAAATGGAGACCGCCAGGAATACCGCGGAGTCAGCAAGTCAGGCTAAAAGCGAGTTTCTGGCCAATATGAGCCATGAGATAAGAACACCAATGAACGGTGTGATCGGCATGATTGACCTCCTGCTTGGAACTGATCTCGACCACCAGCAACTGTATTACGCAAAGACAGTCCGCGCCTCGGGAATATCTTTGCTTACTATCATTAACGATATTCTTGACTTCTCAAAGATTGAGGCGGGAAAGCTTGACCTTGAAAAAATCGAATTTAATCTCAGAGAGCTCATTGATGATCTGATTCATATAATGAGTATTGGAGTAACGGACCAAAATATCAATCTTGTCTGCTATGCTGACCCTGACGTAGATCCTGAATTTGTAGGGGATCCTCTAAGACTTCGACAAATTCTGATTAACCTTCTAGGTAATGCTATAAAATTTACCTCATCAGGCAAGGTTGTCCTTCATGTTTCCAAGAAAATGCCTTCAACCGAAGGCCCCAACCTCCACTTTTCTGTAAATGATACAGGTGTTGGCATTCCCATTGAAAAGCAGCAATCACTGTTTGAAAGTTTTACTCAAGTAGACTCCTCATATACCAGAGTATTTGGCGGAACAGGATTAGGACTTGCAATATGTCGCCAACTTGTCCAGTTAATGGGTGGTGAGATCGGATTTATCAGCACTGAGGGCAGTGGTAGCGAATTCTGGTTCAATTTGAAAATGGAGCCAAGATCAAGTTCAACGCAATCTGATTTCCCACCTGCTAATATTGATGGAAAAAGATTTCTCATTATTGATCACTGTCAGGATAACCAAAAATTACTAAAAAAATATATTATTTCATGGGGTGGTTCAGTCACTGCTGTATCAAGCGGAATACGCGGTCTGGAAATTAGTCGAGATAGTGTTGCAAATGATAGGTGTTTTGATGCTATTCTCGTGGCGATGCAAACTGACGATATTGATGGATTGATATTTCTCCAGACGTTACAAGCTGAAGTAAATGGCTACAGAACCAAGCTGGTTTTGATGACAAATCACATGCAAGGTGAAAATCATAAATATCCGGTGGAATGCGGAATTAGCTCTACCCTTGGAAAACCTGTACTCTACAATCATCTAGTCACCTGCATGGTGCGATTATGGACAGATCAAGAAAATTTCCCATCACACAAGCTAACCAAACGTTTTGTCTCAGAGAATGGGAATGACAATTCTTCCTTCCAGTTGCTCCTGGTTGAGGATAATTTAATCAACCAACAGGTAATCTGCGGTATTTTGCACAAACTCAATTATAAAAGTATTCACCTTGCTGAACATGGCAAACAGGCACTTGAAATCATCCAAGATCATCATATTGATCTAGTGCTTATGGATATCCAAATGCCGGTGATGGATGGCCTCGAAGCCACCCGCCAAATACGTTTGATGCCGCAAGATTCTGGAAAAAATGATCTACCGATTATTGCAATTACTGCACACGCCCTTAAAAGCGATTACGATCGGTGTATCCAGTCAGGGATGAATGACTTTGTAACAAAACCAATTCTTCCTGAGATACTAGATAGCACAATAATTAAATGGCTTAAACCATCAGTGAAAAACTCTCACACTGCTCCACAGTCATACCCGCATGAAAATAACTTAGACACCTTAATTCAAGATGAGAAAACCTCAGTACTGCCAGTTTTTGATTATAACAATCTCAAAAGGAAGATGATGGGAGACGAAAAACTGACTAAGCAGATTCTGCACGCATTCTATCCCAGTCTGCAGGAGAAAATCGAGGAAATGAGTGAGGCCATACGAAACGGTCAACAGGAGAAAATTGCCAGATTGGCACATAATCTTAAGGGCAGCACCGGCAATGTGGGAGCCATGCAACTTCACAAAACGCTGGAATATGTCGAAAAAACAGCAAGAAGCAATCTTTCCTGCGATGGCTTTATCACCGTTATCGAAAAACAGGTACAAAATCTTGCCGCCACACTGGAAAAATACATCAAGCAATAATCGTCTCAACCACACCTATGCAGTACCTAAATTCAGCTTTCTTATTACTCCAGCTATTCAATCTTGGGGAATTTGCTATTGCACCAGTTTCATTACACCTTCCGAAATAGCGATTATCGGAACATTCTCACCCCCCCCGTAAAATCATGATTTTCCTTAAATTACCCTCGCTAGGTATAACAAAATCTATAATCACGAAATCAGCGGGATTGCGGAGGTACATTTCTAATTCAGGTTTACCATCAAACGCCACCTAAACAGATACCCCTCTTCCCCCAAGGCTTTTTAAACAAGATATAGTGTTGCTTTTCATTACAGGTTAACAGTGGTTTTTATTATTTTGGCTCTATTTACCAGAGGAACAATGTACCATTCTTTTAAATTTAGTACTGATGGTACTTTGGCAATAGCTGCATTTTATCTCTTGAGTGCTTCAACACCCTCAACTGTCAAAGTCATTGCCCCAAAATCACTTTCCACTAAACCGGACAATAAATAGGGTTTGCCTGTCTGTAAAATGTGTGCGTAGCGCCTATAAACTCTGGGAAAAAAAGTAGTTTCAACAACTCCATGTTCGTCTTCGAAGGTAAGAAACTCCATAGCCTCTCCCGTCTTGGTAGAGACAAGTTTACCAGTAAGCAACCATCCGAGAAAACGGACACGCCTGCCGACAAAATCAGGCAAACGGAGAGAAACAACCCTGGAGTCAAACTCCTGAGCAAACAGGATCACAGGGTGTGAAACACATAGGAACCCCAGCGCCTGATATTCCCGCCGCAATTTGTCGCATGACCGTGGCGGCGCCAAAGCAGGTGCAGAAGGCAAGGATACTCCAAAGAGGGACATGTTCTTAGTGGAAATCTGCATACGTCGGTAATTGGCTAGCTCCCAAAGCAAAGTTGTTCTATTGCAGTCCCTTTGCAAAGAATCGAGAGCCCCTGCGTGAATAAGTTGACGAGCCTCATCCTCGGCAGGTCGAGCCCGATGAAAGAAATCTGCAGCGCTCCGATAGCTTCCCTCCGTCCGGCAAGAAACAATACGGCTTATGAGTCTGTCAGAGACACCATGCACCGCCTGTAAGCCGACACGGATTTTGCCACTTTTCCCCTGCCATTTTCGCTCACTAAGGTTAACATCGGGCGGCAGGATTTGTACGTCCAACCTTTTGGCTTCAGACACATAGGCAAAGGTTGAGTAGTAGCCGCCTTGATTGGATATTACGGCTGCCATGAATTCGGCAGGAAAATAGGTTTTCAAATATGCTGCCTGAAAGGATACCCTGGCATACGATGCCGAGTGAGGCTTGCAAAACGAATAACCGTCAAAACTCATCATCATATCCCACATTTTCTCGATTTCTTCCCGGCCAATCTTCTTTTCCCTACAACCTGCAAAAAACTTGTTTTTATAGTCTGCCAAGCGGTGCTCTTTATCCTTTTTTGACATGATTTTCCGTAGACCATCAGCTTGGGCATGACTAAAGCCTGCAAGTTGTACAGCCACCCGGGAAACATCTTCTTGATAAACCATCAGGCCAAAAGTATCATCCAGCACATCCCCCAGTTCAGGATGAAGCGGCTGCCACTCACCTCCATGAAGGCGGCGAACATACTCGCGTACGAACTCATTTGCTGCCGGACGTATTATCGATGATTGAATGACCAATTGGTCATAATCACCTGTTCCGGCTTTCTTTTGCAGAAGACGCATTGCCGGGCTTTCAATATAGAAACATCCCATGGTAGTCCCGCAAGCAACAGATTCCTGGGTGAGCACATCGTCCTCCGGCTCCCATTTCTGCTCATCAAATGTAACCCCACGTGAGCACACGCTTGTAATACAGTCGCGTATCACCCCTAAACTCCTGTTGCCTAGCAAGTCAATTTTAACCAGACCAGCCTCTTCGGTAGCATCTTTCTCCCACTGTATTATCGGCAATCCTTTAGGTGCACGTTCAACGGGAACATAGCTGTCAATAGGTTCAGGTGTTATCACCACCCCTCCTGGGTGGACCGAAAGATGGCGAGGAATACCGACAATCCTACCAGCAAGCTTTATGAGATGCGGCCAGGGATCTTGCAGGTTCGCATCACGCAGGGTCGGCATCTTCTCGATCTGCCGAAACAGATCGCCTTTATTCTGATAAAGCCAGGGGAGTTTCTTGGTTATCCGGGATATTTCATAACCTGGCATTCCATAGGCTTTAGCGACCTCTCTAATCGCCATCCGCGGTTTGAAAAAGATGTGGTTACAGACCATTGCGGCATAACCTTGATGATCTTGCAGTACCTCGGCCAATACTGTGTCTCTCTCATCCCAGGCAAAATCAATATCAATATCCGGTGGATCACTCCGCCCAGGATTGAGAAAACGTTCAAAATAGAGGTTATACTTGATGGGACAGACATTGGTAATTTCAAGACAGTATGCTACCAACGAGGCAGCCCCTGAGCCCCTTCCGCAGATTCGCCTTTTTTTTCGTGAACCACTTTCTTCAAGACGGTGGACAATGTTGCGTACCACCAGAAAATACGAGGAGAAACCCATGCTGGCAATCACCTTAAGTTCATGTTCCAGCCGCTCTATAACCACCTCACCAAGATCACCCCCATACCTGTTTTGGGCTCCCTGGTAGGACCAGTCACGCAGAGTTTCGTCGGCGTCATCACCTTCCCAGGGAGGCATGACCAAGCCAAATTCCGGACCGGTAAAACTACATTCGGAAGCAAGCCTTTGACTCTCTTCCATAACCCCAGGCCAGATGCTAAAGCGCTTACGGTAGGTCTCTGGTGCAGCGAAACTGCCAATACTTTCGGGCAAAATTTTTTCCCGGATATGGGAGATGCTGGTATTCGTGTCTATGGCCCGTAGCAGCAAAAAGATTTCAGCATCCTCTGGTTCAGCAATGCTGCAATCATGCGTTGCTGTAACTCTGAGACCGTTTCTATCCGCCCATTTTTTCACCTTACTTGATTGTTCCACAGGTCGGTTTCCCATGTCCGCAATGGGCTTCAGGCCCATCTCATGTAGAAGTTGCAGAATTTCAATGTTCTGTGAGAAAACAAGCAGTCCTCTGCTATATTGGACCAATGATTCTGTTAACTGAAAATCTGTTTTTGCATGTCTTTTACTGATAAGTCTGCAGAGATTACCATAGCCTTCTCTGTTTTTTACCAGACAGGTTACCACCCTATCTGTTCCCGGTTCACTTATCTCGCTGCCGACAATTGGACGTAGATTTTCTCTTCTGCATGCTGCCAGAAAAGGCCATAGTCCATAGAGATTGTCCCTGTCTGTCAAAGCAACGTGTGTATGCCCAAATTTTTTTGCCCGCCGGCAGATCTCTACCGGCGACATGTGACCACGCATGAGAGAATAGTATGAACGAACGCGAAGGGGCAGCACTTTATACACCTACTTTGACTCTTGCGAAACAAATACTTCTGCTAAAAGCCCAAGTCCTAAACCGGATACCGCATAAACATTGTGTAAATTTGCCTTGGGTCATTTCACTTTGGTTCTTTCCGTCAGTTAACGGAATTTCTTAATTTTACAAATATTCACCAACGATCAGTCCGAACTAAACCTAGGGCTTTTTAAACAAAACGGCACCTCCCGCGCTTTGCCGCCGTTCCGCATCCAAATGGCCGCCCACTTGAATGAGATCATGACCAAAACGTTTCCTGATTTCATCCATTGCCTTAAGAATTTTGTTTTTCTCTCTCTTCTTCGTTGAATCCTCAGAGAACAAAGACAGTTGAGGCGATTGGCGATGCAGCCGGTCACAGATCAGATGACAGCTGCGCAGCCGTGTCCGCCGGGTCCAGGCCCGCTGCAGAGCCAACAGTGCCATGTCGCCCAGAACAAAATCGTTGGATGTGCCAAGCCGGCGGGAAGCCTGGCGCACGACTGTACTGCCATCGGAATAAATCACTCGTAAGCCGACACGCCTGGAGGCCTGCTTCGTGCGGCGCAGCTCAGTGCCTGCTTTGGCCGCCAGTTCTCTTACAACAAGCTTGATTAGGATTCTATCGTTGGTGTCATCTTCGAAATGATGTTCATAGAGCAATGAAACTGTCTTGCGGCTACCGTTGATCACCGGCTGACGGTCGACACCACGGCTGGCTTCATAGAGAAAATCGCAACGAGACCCAAAAGGCACCATCAGTTCCCGGCGGCTCAAGCCAGCAAGCTGTCCAATCTGAAAGATATTAAATTCATGCAGTTTCCGCATTTCAAGCGGATTAACATCCGGCAATAAAGTCACCGACAAAGGGGCAAGAAAGGCCTCCTCTTCACCTGGAGCGACAATATACTCTCCCACTGGCTTGACCAACCGAGAGGCCACTTTCGCGACGAGCTTGCTTGAAGAAAGTGTCCAAATCGGGTCGACACCAAGATCACCTTTAACTTCCTTACGCACCCGCCAGCCTATATCTGGAGCCGGGCCAAAAAGCCTGTGTGTGCCAGTCACATCGACAAACAGGTGACCATCCGCCATGCCGTGCTCGACCACGGGAGAAAACTGGCTAACCTGCTTGAGAACCCCTCCCATGGCTCGTTGGTAGCGATCCATCCTGGGCGGCAGGAGCACTGCCTCTTTACACATCCTGGTAGCCTGATAAAGCGGCATTTCCTTACGCACACCACTCTGAAAGGCTTCCTCACTCATGTCATAAACGACGGCTCTGGCTGCCTGCAACGGTGCGATAATAAGCGGCCTCTGCCGCAGGGAGGTATCAATTGCCCTCTCCACGGCGACAGCAAAGTCAGCAACATTGAAATGAATTATGGAACGTTCCTGGTACATCATATCCAGCGCCTAGCCCGTCGTTCATGAACATTTCGGTGAAAAATGTCTATCCTCTTGAGTTTTTTGTTGAAATTAAAAAAAATGCTTTTTCAGGTTGCAGTTTGTACCAACGCAATTTTCATTTTTGATCATAAAAATATTCACCAAAGACGAGCCGATACAGTCCGCTATCCCCCGTCGCTTTTGTGATTGCATATCTCTATATAGCCAATCACAAGTCTCCCTGGCTAGCAGGCCGTCTCGACTCGTGAAATATCCAGGCTGGCAATCTCGTTGATATCGCTGTCAATCATAAGGTTTTCGTATTAACCTGAATATTTCATGAATAATTCTAGCTTTGTGACCAATTTTAATATATTCAAGTTGTTACGTTTGATTGCGCGACAATATTTCTGGCTACAGTTCGTACCTAGTGTTCCAGGGGCTACACAACCAAATTTTTCACCCTCCGGGCGAGCCTGCTGGGCTCATGCCCTTCTTTATCAAGGGCTTGCGGTAGAACACTACAGCTTCCCCCTTGATGCCTTGTCCATAAACCCAGCAAACTCGTGAAATATTCAGGTTAGCCTACATTTTTCATAATCCGCTGCAGTTCTCGGGCATTTCGCGGTGCCTGAGCACGCACGTGATTATTGAAAAAAATTATGCCGGCCGAGGCATGCAGAGACATTCTGCGAATCGGCCCCATACTCCATTCCTGCAACTCGGCTGTTGAATAGTCATAATCGAATTTCTTTTGCATATTGCTGGAGTTCCAGCCACTTCGATTTCTGCCATGAAAACGCACATAGAAAAGATCCGGATTGGTGACAATGTCAAGGGGTGGGAAAAGTCCGGGCAAAGAGGGGGCATCAACGGTTACCAGAGTAACTCTGCGTCTTTCAAGCTCAGCATAAACCTGATCAGTGGCCCATGAAGCATGGCGAAACTCCACCGCCACAGGTAAACCATGCAAACCGTCAAGCAGTCTAGCCAGGTAGTAACGGTTGGCCTCACTTCTATCGAAATCGGGCGGTAGCTGGACAAGCACCGCGATGAGTCGCCTGCCAAGAGATTCGATCCCCTGCCGATACAACATAAGCTGTTTTTGCCAGTTTTCCTTGCGCTCATGGGTCAGCGTGCGCGTCAGTTTTGCCGCAAAACGAAAATCAGCAGGAGCTTTGGTGGCCAAACGAGCAACAGCATCAGCTCTGGGCATTTGATACCAGGTATAGTTCAGTTCAACTGTAGGAAAAAACCGCATGTACAGGCCAAACATGTCAGCAGTTTTCGTGCCATCTGGGTAAAAACCGCTATCACTCCACTCCGTATAGGAGTACCCAGACGTGCCGACATACAGGGGACAATTAGCACTACCAACAATGAGCTTGCCGACCGGTGGTGGAGTGAACAATTTGCTTCTCGGATCAACTGATGTCATGCTTTTTGCTTCCCTGACCCGCTCGCTTCAATGGTGTCACGGATTACTCCAATGACTTTCCCTTGCACCAGCAGTTCCCCAAACTGATAGCGCATTACCTTGTAGGCAGTATTCTCCGGTCGCATCTCAATATGGTCATCCGCCAGAAAAAACCTCTTAACCGTTGCCTCCTCTCCGTTAATTAGGGCCGCTACTATTTCTCCGTTTTCAGCATATTGCCGCGGTTCACAAATAACCAAGTCACCATTGAGTATGCCGGCATTACGCATCGAATCACCTTGAATGCGTAAGCAGAAAAGATTGTCACCGCGAAAGCGGTTGCCGTCG
>CAZWVC010000074.1:0-14756 GCA_964637245.1 uncultured Desulfocapsaceae bacterium | reverse complement strand
TATCTAACCTTGCCCAAAACAAAGTGGAAACGACTATTGCCATAATAATCAACAGGCCCCCCATGGTAGGAACCCCCTGTTTTACCAGATGGCTTTCTGGACCATCGTCACGTACAACCTGTCCAATTTGGAATCTTTGCATAATGCGTATAAAAAGCGGACCTAAAATAAGCATTATAAGAAAAGCTGTTACAGCACCACCAATACAGCGAAAGGTGATATAACGAAATACGTTAAAACCTATAAAGGTAGTATGTAATGGGTACAGCAGATGATACAGCATCGTTTATGTTATCTTTGATTATTATTACGCTCTTTACGAATCAAGCTTAAAACCCATGCTTAATTCACTTCTGAACTATTTGATTGTAAGTTCCTCAACCACGGACTCAAGACGCATTCCTCGTGAACCTTTTACCAACATCCACATGTCTTTTGGTAACTTATTTCTACCTTCCATCTTTTTAATCCAGCTGACAATATCATCCTTAGAATCAAAAACAAGTACAGTATCTCTTGCCATTCCTGCAGAAGCAGCTCCTTGGGCAATGTGTTCAGCAAAAGAACCTACAACAAGGAGAAATGCAAGACCTGTTTGTGCCGCCAATTTACCAAGTTCATTATGAGCTATCTGGCTATCATCGCCAAGCTCAAGCATATCACCCAGAATGGCAATTTTTATTGAGCCATTCATAGCCTTAAGGGTTGTTAAACCGGCAGACATTGATGCAGGATTTGCATTATAGGTATCGTTAATTATTGAATAACCTGCTGCTGCTGAAACAACCTGTAGTCTTTTATCAGCTGCTTCAAAGGATTCCAGACCCTTGACAATGATATCAGGCTTGATTCCCACAGCATGTGCTATAGCCGCTGCAGCAAGACAATTTTCAACATTATGGTGTCCTGGAACCTTCAGTTTGACAGGATTGGCACTTTTGTCAATGTTGAGGGTAAACTCGATATTTCCATCTTCCACATTTCTAATATCAGATGCCCAAAGATCTGCTTTCCCTGCTTGTGAGGGTTTGAGGGTGAAATGGATTTTTTTATGTGGATATTTTTCAGCCGCTTTTACAATACGGGCATCATCTTGGTTCACAACCAGGGTGCCACGTGTGTGAGTGCCGGCAAAGAGCTCCTCTTTGGCTCTAGCAACACCATCTAGCGTGCCAAGACCTTCCAGGTGGGCACCATGTACATTTACTATACAGCTAATATCCGGGTCTGCTATCTCTGCCAATTGGGCAATTTCCCCAGGTTGATTCATACCCATCTCCAAAATTGCAGCTTCATGCTTGAGTTGAAGAGGCAACAAAGAAAGAGGCAGGCCAACAAGATTATTAAAATTACCAGTGGTTTTCAAAACCCTATTAGGCGGATTCTCACTGCTATTTGGCCACTGCTGTTCTAATACAGCTGCTGTCATTTCCTTTACCGTGGTTTTCCCACAGCTCCCGGTTATTCCGACAACAGTAGGTGCAGAAATAGAGCCAATTTCCCTCCTTCTGTATGCAGCCATTTTACCCAGGGCTTTTAAAGTGTCAGGTACCTTGAAAATCGGCACATTATCAGTTTCACCTATTTTTTCAGAATTTGCGGCAACTATTGCTCCTGCACCTGCTAGCACTGCATCTTCAACATATTTATTTCCGTCATAATTATCACCATGCAAAGCGATGAATATTTGACCTTTTTTAAGTATTCTCGTGTCAGTGCAGACATCCGTGATATAGCGGCATTCTCTGAAATCCCCTGGATTTGTCTTTAAAGCAGCGGCAATGCTCTCAATATCCCAGGACAAAAGTGCTTCACGTACCTCAAGACTATCATCGAAAAATCGCTTGCCCTGGTTGGTGAGCTGATATTTTTCATGGCCTTTGCCGGCAACTACAATAATATCCTCAGCTGCTGAACTTTTCACCGCATAGTGAATAGCCTCCTTCCTGTCAGGTATAACTACATATCCTTTATCCTCAGAAGAATCCATAAGCCATCCCACCGATCTCTCTTTGGTGTCGACCTGGTGAATTCCTGCAATGATATCGTTGAGAATTTTATTAGCTTCTTCACTACGTGGATTGTCATCAGTGATGATAGCAACATCAGCTAACTCTGCAGCAATCTTTCCCATTTTCGGTCGTTTATCTGTATCTCTGTCTCCTCCACAACCACAAACACAAACAAGACGTCTATGTGGTAGTGCCTTGAGGGTTTGTAACACATTGAGCAAAGCATCAGGGGTGTGAGCATAATCAATAAATGTTGCAGCTTTGGGGCTTTTTGAAGATTTGATAATTACTCGCTCCAATCTGCCTGGAGCTCCCGCTGTTTGTGCCAGTGATTGAGAGACCTGCCGAATGTCGTAACCCATAATTTCAGCAATCCCAAGAGTCGTCATCATATTATCCACATTATATCTACCAACCAAAGGCGAGATAAAGGAAAGCTGGCCACCTGGAGTCTCCAGGGTAACTTCAGTTTTATCTATATCAACACCAATATGTTGTGGGCGAATACTGCAGGAAAAACAGTTCCCACATGAGATATATTCGATTTTCTGTTCATCAAGCAGATCTGAGATTTTACTTGCCCATTTATCTAGGCCAGTATTATTGCTACTCTGGTGAGTGATAACTACTTTCCCCCTCTCTTTTAGATACGAGGTAAAGAGTAAGGTCTTTGCATGGAAGTAATTTACCAATGAATGGTGATAATCGAGATGATCATGGGAAAGGTTAGTAAAGGCAGCATAATCAAAGAGTATATTGCCAAGTCGCTGCTGAACCAAGGCGTGAGAGCTTACTTCCATCAAGACAGTGCTAACGCCGGCATCTGCCATTTTCCTCAGCAATTTCGTAAGTGTCAGGGGGTCAGGAGTGGTGAAGGGTGCTGGATATGACCTTACATTACCTGTACTGTCTGTATATCTATAATTAACAGTGCCGATAACTCCTACTCTTTCACCTTGGTGGGCCAAAGCATTTTCGAGGAGATATGAGACAGTTGTTTTACCATTGGTACCGGTTATACCAACGAGAATCACCTCTTCTTCAGGAAAGCTAAATATTCGTGAAGCAATATCAGCAAGTGCCGCCCGAGTATTCGGAACAGATATTACTGGTATTTTACTTTGGGATAGGCTGGTTTTATTAAATCGGTTTTCTTCAACGAGGATGGCTTTACAGCCTGATTGTAAAACTGCGCCTACATAAGTGTGACCATCTTGATTGTCTCCAAGGAGGGCGATGAAAAGATCATTTTTCCCAACATCTCTGGAGTCAGTTATTATTTCATCAAAAAAAATATTCTGCAGCTCTGGTCCTGCAAGCAGGGTATGTTCAATTGATTCAATAAGTTCATAGAGGTTGTTTTTCTCAGTCATTGCAACTTACCTGACCGATCCGGTTCTCATTTGCTGAGAACCGGGATTGATGCACTTCATCAATGCGGTTTAAGAACCAGACGACACAACTCTCCATATTTTACTCTTCTACCAACATGGGGTGATTGGGCAACAACAACGCCCGTTCCACTTATCTGAATTTCTAATTTCAGATCTTTAAGTAAACGTAAACTCTTCCTCAGACTCATACCCTGTAAATCTGGCATGGTTCCCAAAGATTCAGTCTTGACTAGATCATTGACAACAACATTCTGACCAATTTCTCTATGTAGCTCAAAGTTCATTTCGTTTTTCTCCTCAACATTCATCATATCTGAGAGATTAGACATTACCTCCTGCATCGCAACCATTGGCAGGGTAATTTTTTTTACCGGGCCCGCTAAAGTAAACCTGCTCTTCGTTTTCGACGGAGAAGGGGAATAGGGAGGGAGGTTTGCGAAAACGAAGAGCATGAGTTTGGGTTTATCTTGCGGGATAACAGAAAATAACAATTTATTATGTGAATAAGATCTTACTTTATCTACCTTTGCATATGAAACTGCATCCGTTTCAAAATAGCCTGAAGACAAAGGACCCTCCACCATCTGATGCTTCAGAATCCTACGAATCTCTTCAGCCACCTGATCACTTACAGCCGGTTCTTTCACCTCAGGTTTCAAAGAATAGGTTTTACCGTTTTTCAGGGCTATACGATCGATCACATGGGGGAGTGCATGGGTTTTCCCCATAACTAATCCACCTAATGCTGCTGCAATATGCAAAGGCGTGGCATTATCGATAACCGAATCGTATATATTCTCCTGTTCAACTCTCAACTGCATTTCACCAAAACCAGAATTAGCACTCTCCTGTTTAATGAAATCCACATTCAATGGATCATTTAAGCCTAATCGATCCCAGAGTCTTAATTGGCTTCCAAGGCTTCTGGTGCCTGAATGTAGACTCCAGGGGAAAAATTCCCCGGCTTCAAAACGAGACTGAAGTAGTGAAGCATCCCATAATAATTTTCGTATATCCTGGGGCACTAGAACAGTTTCGGCTAGCAGGTTTTCCAATACTTCCCAGCCATAATCCTGAAAACTGTTCGGATCATACGACGGGTAGCTGGCAGCACCAACTATACCTCCCGAGGTCGTATCCATCAGAATTGCCGCAGCTTTGTGGACATCGTTATTTTGTCCAAGCTCCATGATAAACTTTTCCAGGATACCTTGAATTTTTAGATCCAGGGTTAGAACGAGAAACTGTCCCTGCGCACGCTTTGTCTGATCTTCAGTAGGCGATTGCCTTTCAGAACTATGCAATGCAGAACCATATTTATTCAGCAATGAGTTATAGCTATACTCAACACCTGCCAACCCCATGCTTTTCCCCACATATCCTACTACATGGGCTGCCGTTTTCTTTTTGGGGTAGTACCTTGCTTTTTCGCGATTGAGATAAATTCCTTTCAATTTCAGCTTAGATACCTGTTCTTCTTCTTCCTGGGTTATGTTTTTGGCCAACCAGGCTCGATAATGCTCTTTGGCAATTAATTCTTTAATAAACGTCGGTTCTACATTCAAAATAGGTGCTAATTGTACTGCAGCCTCCTCGGTATTAACCTCGCGGACATCGGCATAAACTGATACTCGATCAAGTGTTACCGCCAGTTCTTTATAATTTCTGTCAAAGATCGTGCCCCTGGTATCAAGGAGGCTACCTGGTTGATCAGAGCTTCCAGTTAGGAAACCAAACTTCTCCGCAGCTATTGGCAAGATTAAGTGGTACAGACCGGCCAGCAGGACAATACCTGCTAAAATTGTAGTAACCCAAAATCGATCTTTTCCTCTGCGTTCATGGTGCAGACGAGATCGCTTGCCCATTTCTCAATCACATATGTTGAATCTGCTCAGGAGTCGGCTCATATAAATCCAACTTCTCTGCAGCTGCTATTTTAATACGAACCGGCGACATCAACCGATTTATCTGGACTTGCAAATCGGCATTGCTACGGTGAAGCTGTTCTAACTTCTGAAGCGTTTCTGATGATTTTGCTCCCTGAGAATCAATTGCCGATACACACCAAAGATTAATCCCAAGAACCACCGGTAAGCTCCAGAGCAGTAATTTCCCCACTGCCTGCCACAGCAGCAGGCCACCGGGAAGATCCAGGGGCTTTCGCCTCCCTACTTTTTGCCGAATACCGGTATGCGTCGTTGTGCGAAAATAATTGGTTGTTGAACTATGAATATTCATACCGTTCTCCTCTATCTTAGCCCCGCATTGTCGCTACCCTCAGCTTAGCGCTCCGCGACCTGGGGTTTTCCTCTTTTTCTTTGGCTGATGCCACTATCGGTTTCGCTGTCACAACCTCCAAACCTGATTGATTGCGAAACTTGTTTTTTACTATCCTGTCCTCAAGGCTATGAAAGGTAATGACACAAAACCGAGCACCCGGTTTCAAGTATCTCACTGCTCCTTCCAGTAGATTTGACAAATTCTCCAACTCTGTGTTTACGGCTATTCGCAACCCTTGAAAGGTTTTGGTTGCAACATGAATTTTTTTTGGATGATACCTTCGTGGTATCGCCTTAATCACTATGTCGGAGAGTTGCTTTGATGACTCAATCTTCATCTTCTTTCGAGCTTTGATAATCTCGGAAGCAATCCGCCGTGCTTGTTTCTCTTCACCGTAATAATACAGAATATCTGCCAACTCTTCTTCGCTGCAGGTGGCAAGCAGCTCCGCGGCACTAATATCTCGCCGGGTGTCCATTCGCATATCGAGTGGCTCATCCTGCAAGAAACTGAATCCCCTGCCACCCATGTCCAACTGCAGTGAAGAGAGCCCTATATCTACTAACAAACCATCAATGGTTTGTACTCCCAGCTCTGCCAAACTTGCCGGAATTTCAGTAAAATTACTCCTAACGATCTGAAATCTACCGGTAAAACTTTTTAATCTCTGCTCAGCAAGTTTTATTGCAGTGTCATCCCAATCAAAGGCGATGAGTCTGCCATCGGGGGAAGATGCCTGCAGTATAGCTTCACTATGTCCAGCCAGACCCAAAGTACCGTCAACATACACTCCTCCAGACTTTGGTTGCAAAAAGTGAAGAACCTCTTTCAGGAGCACAGGAGTATGAATTCTTTCTGCCCCGCTTGGCATTAGAAAATTCCGAGTTTTGATAGCTTCTCTTCAAAATTTTCAAAATTCGCATGGGTAGCTTGATGCTCTGCATTCCAAGCATCCTTATCCCAGATCTCTACCCAATCCAGCATTCCCGTAAGCACTACTTCTTTACGAAGATTAACTTCGCTTCTCAGTGGCTGTGGCAGGAGCAAGCGTCCCTGTTTATCTAAAGTACATTCAGTAACCCCAGAAACAATCAGGCGTACAAAACTTGCCATACCCTCTTGTTCTTTTCCTTGGGTCAATAGTTTGTTTTCCAACATTTCCCATTCAGAAACTGGAAAGGCACGGAGATGGCGACCCCAGGTTGTTACCATGAGAATAGCAGAATCGAATTGGCGTAGAACGTCCCGAAAACGGCGAGGAAAACTTAATCGCCCTTTGGAATCCAGAGTATGCTCTGATCTGCTGCGAAATCTGCTTTTGATTTGCACCACGACTCCCCCAATATCCACATTGAACCACTTTACCCCACTTACTTACCATTTATAGCAGGAACACCCCACTTGTCAAGGAAAAATTATACGCTACTTCAGGCCTATAGCTCACCAATTTCAAGAGCACAAATACAACATATTGAATCATTAAGTCAGGGATATACTACATATTGACAAATACTGAGATACTTACAGAAGATTTCTGATAAAATATTTTTCATTGCTGGTTCTTCTTGTCAACACAACAAATCAAAATATTTCTATTATTAATGAGTCGTTAGCTAAATAAAAGCAAAGGTGGTGCAAAGTGGGAAAATAATTTAGTCACAAACAGGTGAATTAAAGTGAAGGATAGGAATAAGTAAATAATCGTGGTGCAGGAAACTTGGAATTATGAAATCAGTGGTTAGGAGCAACTCCTATATTGAAATATCAGACAGTGAAGAAAATGCTCTGTGGGACTTACTCATCCAGGATAGAGAGGTAGTCTTGCTCAACTGAAAAACTTTGCGAATCATCAGGAAAGTTTGACTGACGAACATCATCAACGTAATCACCCACTGCCTTTTTTATGAGAGGTGCAAGCTGGGCATATCGCTTTACAAATCGCGGGGTGAATTTATCATACATGCCAAGCAGGTCATGACTTACTAAAACCTGGCCATCGCATTCGACACCAGCGCCGATTCCGATTGTGGCAACCGTCAGTGATTCTGAGATAACTTTTGCAAGCTGTGCGGGTATACACTCCAACACTATTGCAAAAACCCCTGCCTCCTCCAAGGCTCGCGCCTCTTGCAAAAGTCTGCGTGCTGAACCTTCATCTTTGCCCTGAAGTTTATAGCCACCCATTTGACTGGCTGTCTGTGGTGTCAGACCAATATGCCCCATCACTGGAATTCCAGCCCTGACAAGCGCTGAGACAGTGGCACAAATCTCTACCCCACCTTCAAGTTTAACTGCATCTACACCGGCCTCTTTGAGAAAGCGAAAACCATTTAATATTGCATCATTCGCATTCGCCTGATAAGAGCCAAAGGGCATATCACCGACAACAAATGCTTCTGGTGCTCCACGTCGCACTGCCGCACAGTGATGCAACATTTCAGCCATGGTCACTGATACTGTTGAATCATAGCCAAGCATAACCATGCCTAAAGAGTCACCCACCAGCAGAATATCAACACCACAGGAGTGGAAAAGTTTTGCCATGGAAGCATCATAGGCCGTCAAAACGGTCAATTTCTCACCTTTGCTCTTCATCGAACGGATTTCTTTGACTGTTTTTCTGGCTTCCATAGTGTGGTTTCCTTAACCTGAAGGAGGAATAACAGTGGAGGTTCTCCCGTAACCTCTAATCATTGTCAAAAAGAGATGGTTGTCCCTTTTGAGCACGCTTGTAATCTCTCTCAAAATGCTCATATGCCGCAATCGTGGCAACTCTGCCCCGAGGAGTTCTATTGAGAAATCCTGACTGGATCAGAAAAGGTTCATATACGTCTTCCAAGGTGTTCTTTTCCTCGCAAACAACTGTGGCAAGAGTTTCGAGCCCAATCGGACCGCCATTAAATTTATCGATAATGGTCAGCATAATCCGCCGATCCATATCATCCAAACCAAATCGATCGACCCCCAGCATGTTAAGCGCATTATCGGCAACCTCTTCGGTGACAATTTTATGCTTACCAACCTGGGCAAAATCACGCACTCGGCGGAGCAATCTATTCGCAATACGAGGTGTTCCCCTTGATCTTTTGCCAAGTTCAAGTGCCCCACTATCATCAATATCCATACCTAATATGGCAGATGAGCGCTGTACAATTGCTACAAGTTCTTCGGGGCTATAGAATTCCAGTCGCAATATAACACCAAAGCGATCTCTAAGAGGTGGGGTGAGTAATCCGGTTCGAGTGGTGGCTCCAACCAAGGTGAACCGCGGAAGATCCATTTTTACTGAACGAGCACCTGGTCCCTGGCCGATGATCAGGTCAAGTTGAAAATCTTCCATCGCTGGATAGAGTATTTCCTCAACCGCATGATTTAGCCTGTGTATTTCATCAATAAAGAGAACGTCACCTTCATGCAAACTCGTCAGGATTGCTGCCAGATCTCCTTGTCTTTCAATTACTGGTCCGGAGGTAACCTTGATCCCGGCATCCATCTCATTGGCAATAATATAGGATAACGTGGTTTTACCAAGACCAGGAAAACCATGAAAAAGAACATGATCAAGAGCTTCATCTCGCCCTTTTGCCGCCTCTATAAAAATACCAAGACTATGACGCACCTGATCCTGACCAATGTAGTTAGCAAGTCTTTTTGGTCTAAGTACATTATCGTTGACAGTCTCTCGGTTTTTTGGGGCTGGACTGACAATTCTGTCGCCGCCACTGATATCTTCTTCAATATTCATGCAAGTGCTCGCAGTCCTTCTTTCAACATTTCTTCTAGTTGCATCTGAGCAAACTCTTCTTCACCGACTTGTTTTTTAACCGAGGAGAGTGCTTGCCTGGCCACAGGATCAGGATATCCCAGATTGATAAGAGCTGACAGAACATCCAGTATGATAGACCCAGCAGCCTGCTGATACTCTACTGTGCCAGGTTCACTTACCAGACTCTCAACAGCAAGATGACCAACCTTCTCTTTCAATTCTACACAAAGCCGCTCTGCCGTTTTTTTACCGACGCCCTGCAATGAGGTCAGCATCTTAATATCCTTGGCCCCAATTGCCCGACAAAGCTCATTTACCCGCATGCCAGACAATATTGAAAGAGCAAGTTTTGGCCCTACCCCTGAAACGGTTTTCAGAATCAGAAACATCTCCTTTTCTTCTTCTTCAATAAAACCGTAAAGGACAATGGCATCCTCTCGCACGTGGGTGTGAATATGGAGAAAAATATCCGAATGCAGCTCCCCTAGTCGCGAAATACCATCTATTGACAAAAACACCTCATATCCAACTCCGCCGACATCCACGATTGCTCGATCAGTGTATTGCAAAAGCAGTTGTCCAGATAATGTCGCTATCATGAATTAAAACCGTGTTGTATTGGCATGGCATATTGCCACCGCCAGTGCATCTGATGCATCACTGCTTGGTTGCCCTTTTAGTTGTAAAAGCACCCGAACCATATGCTGCACTTGCTCCTTTTCCGCTTGTCCATAACCAGCCACTGCCTGCTTAACTTTGCGCGGACTGTAATCGGCAATGGATATACCGTTTTGTTGAGCAGCAACAATGGCAGCCCCCCTGGCCTGGCCAAGCTTTATTGCCGTGCGGGGATTAGCAGAGAGAAAAACATCCTCCACGGCAGCAATATCAGGATTATGCAACTGTACGACCTCGTTGATACCATCAAAAATTTCATTGAGCCTGACAGCAAAAGGATAATTGGGTGTAGTTTTTACTATTCCACAGGTGACGAAGCCTAGCTGTCCCCTGTCTGAATCGATAATACCATACCCTGTCACTCGCGATCCTGGGTCAATGCCTAAAATTCTTTCCATACTCTTCCGGGCGGCTGACATTTTTGCAAATCATCACCGCAAGTTGACGACACCAACTCAAGAAAGTTGCTCCATTAGCGTATCATCAATATCGAAATTGGAATGCACATTCTGAACATCATCATGATCCTCTAGGCTTTCCAGTAATTTTAATAGTGATTTAGCGGGTTTTTCCTCGGTAACTTCAACAGTGTTTTTCGGAATCATTGAAATTGCTGCCTCTGAGAAAACCACTCCTCCCTGTTGCAGCGAATCTCGAACATCATTAAAATCCTCAGGTTCAGTGAGTATGTGGTATTCAGCATCCTCTTCAATGACATCGTCAGCCCCTGCTTCCAGGGCAAGATCCATTATCTCTTCTTCGGAATAATTACCTTTTTCTACCTGAATGAGACCTCTTTTTTCAAACATCCAGGCGACACAGCCGGATTCTCCAAGGTTACCAGTGCTTTTGGAAAAATAGTGTCTGATATCGGCAACCGTTCTATTTCGGTTATCAGTCATACATTCCACAAGGACGGCAACTCCCCCTGGACCATACCCCTCGTAGAGAATTTCTTCATAGATTTCGCCCGCAATCTCGCCAGTCCCTTTCTTGATCGCTCTGGCAATATTATCCTTTGGCATATTTTCTGCTTTTGCCGAGGTAATTGCAGATCGTAGTCTAGGGTTTCCATCAGGGTCACCGCCTCCAGATCGCGCAGCAACGGTTATTTCTTTGATTAACCGCGTAAAGATTTTCCCACGCTTGGCATCATTAGCACCTTTTTTCCTCTTAATCGTTGACCATTTAGAATGTCCTGACATGTTCTCTACCCATATAGTGTTTTTTCAGACTGCTGGGACCCCAGCCTATCCAATGAAAGTTACTATTATTTTACCATATATTCCATACCCAAAACAAAAACCTCGCGACTCTCCGTCCTGGAGCTTTTGGGCTTAAAAACCTTAACCATTTTAAAGACGCCTTTCACCTCATCGACAAACTCGGGAAAATCTGCACCCTGAAAAACTTTTGCAAGATAGTGACCCTTTGGATGCAGTAAAGTTTCTGCAAGCTTTAGGGTGGTGCGAACAAGATTTAGTGACTCTTGATGATCCGCCCAGCGGTTTCCTGTGGTTTTTGGTGCCGCATCGGAGATAAGTACTTTAAATGCTGGCCTGATCTTGCGCACAGCCAATACCATTTCAGGTGAAGTTAAATCTTCACATATCCAATGTATTTCTGCACTTTCCGGTCGAGGTTGTTTATCTGCCAGCTTCACATCTACGCCCACAACAACGCCCTTTGGGCCAACTACTTCTGCAGCATACAATGACCAGCTTCCGGGATAACATCCCAGATCAAGAACGCTATCACCGCGCCGTAAAATCCGGAATTTCTGCTGCACCTCTTCTAGTTTAAAAACCGAACGAGCAGGAAACTTCTTTTTTTTAGCTTTTTTTGAATAATAATCGCTTACTTTACGCACTTTTTAGCTCATTTCCTTGGCTTTGACAAGCCTTAAGAAGCTTCATTGGCTTGCTGTAAATGCCGGGTTTCCAGATAGTTTTGCAACCACAATATTGCTTCCTTCCGGGTATTAACCCTCATCTCAACCCTGGCTATTTCCAACTCTTCAAAAATCACGCGAAAGAGTGGCCCTGGTTCAAGCAGGAACACTTCTATAAGATCATGGCCGGTTAGTAGTCTTTCACCATGCAATGCCGGTTGAATATATTGCTCATTTGCAGATTGTACTTCATCAAATATTTGAGAAAGCTCCTCTTCCATATCAGCGGGTTTTAATTCTCCCTGACCTGCCAAGCTGTCAGCCATAGCAAGAATAAAAAGACCTGTAAGCTCATTTCCGGCCTTTTTACAGATCTTCAGCAGAGCTTTGCGGCTTATTGGTGATTTTCTGCGTACATTGCTTAAATGAAACGGATGCATATGCATTTCCACAAGCTTGCCGACCACCTCTGTTGTAGAATTGCTCATTCGCATTCTGGTAGCAAGAGCTTCAAAAATCTGCCTGCCAATCCTATCATGATTGTAAAATGTAATTCGATCACTCTCAATTCTACCAGAAGAACATGTAGAGGGCTTGCCCAAATCGTGAAAGAGTGCTGCCCAGCGTAAATCTCTGCAGCGACTTTTCTCAGCAAGATAGTCGATTACTACGTGTGCGTATCTGCCAAAAAAGTTTTGAGGTTCCCCTATTACCCTGTCAATAGAAGCTAATGCAAGTAAATTATGATGAAACACATCTTCATGATGAAATCCAGGTTGTTTGACTCCCACCCCTTCCTGCAATTCCGGAAAAATCTGCCACAACAACCCACTTTCTACCATTTCGCCAACTACCTTAGCAGCGCCGACAGTTCCCATAATACGGTCGAGTTCATAGAGCACTCTTTCTGAAGCACTTTGCTGAATCTTGAGAGAATTAGCCTTAATTTCAGTGCGACAGGGTGGTGCCATGGTGAAACCGAGTTCTGCCATCAAACGATATCCCCTTAGCATCCTCAGGGGGTCATCAACAAACGCATTTCTGCAGTTTTGTAATACACCTTTAGCTAGAGCTTGCCTTCCCCCAAGAGGATCAATAATATTTTCTACACCATCACAATGAGCCTTGGTAAACTCGATAGCCATGCTGTTAATGGTGAAATCACGAAAACAGAGTTCTTCAGATATACTCTGTGCTCCTTGCCTGAAGCTTGAGAAATCAATAGAATATCCCTGCCAGACAACCCGGGCCGCTTCCTCAGTATCTGTACCAAGCTTTACCAGTGCGCCACTCTTGAGGATCTTCATCAATTCCTTGCAACATAAGGTAGCACCATCTTTTACAGTAATATCAATATCGCCAGGGGATCTGCCCAGTAGCCAATCCCTCACAGTACCCCCTGAAATAAACAGGACGACGCCTAACCTTTTTTGCAACTCACCTAATGCTTCAATGAGGATTATAGGCCAAGTGGAGATTATTGATTTCGCCGGGCTTTTCTTCATGTTAAATTATATGGGCGATAATTACTCTTGAAGTGATTGCAGGTTGAATACGATTGGAAGTGGTTTAAACTATCCATCACTCAACGCGAGTATCTCCTAGCAACAAAACACTATTGATTAGTAGTACACCATTAACGTAGCATGTTCACTCTAACACAGCACATATGACTCAATCCATGCAACATTTTTTTTACCTCGCCCCAATCAAAGGGGTTACGGATGCCCTGTTCCGTAATGTCTATCATAATCATTTTCCCTATTTTGACGGAACAATTGCTCCATTTATAAATCCTCAACGTTTTGCCAACTTTAAAGATAAATATATCGCTGATATTCTCCCGGAAAATAACTCCGGCATGCCGGTTGTCCCGCAACTCATCTACAACAATGCCGAGGATTTCATCGTGCTTGGAAAGCGTTTGCAAGATTTTGGTTACGCACATATCAATTGGAACCTGGGATGTCCAGCACCAATGGTAGCCAACAAGAAACGCGGGTCTGGATTTCTTCCGTATACAGACAAGATAATTATGATGCTTGAAGAGATTATACATAACTTGGATGCTGAGATTTCGATAAAGACGAGATTAGGATTTAAAGATTCTGAAGATATCGCAAGACTGCTGCCTCTTCTAGAACCTTTGCCCATCAAGGAAATCACGATACATCCGCGAATTGGCAAACAGCTTTATCGTGGTTCTGCCGATCTGGAAGCATTTGCCACATGCAGGAATTTGACCCATCACAATCTTGTCTATAATGGCGATATTCGCAGTGCATCTGTTTTCTTTGCGCTGACACAAAAATTTACTGATGTACACCGGTGGATGATTGGTAGAGGTGCGCTTGCAAACCCCTTTCTCCTGGCTGAAATAAAGGGTTTTTCCCTTGATGAAACATTTCGAAAAGAAACACTGAAGTCTTTTCACGACGAAATTTATGGTCAGCTCAGGGACAACTTAAGTGGGCCGGGTCACCTATTAAGTAAAATGAAGCAGATATGGGCATATCTTATAGAATCATTTCCGGAAAAAAAGAAACTGCTCAAGAAAATACGCAAAGCGAACGCGGAGAAAATCTATCAAAAGGCCATTGACGAAGTGTTTGAATAATAGTCTTGAATTTTTTTTTACTAGCAAGATCTACATTAGCCCGGATATTTCACGAACCTGAAAGGTGAATAATGCTAGCAATAGTGGACAGCACACTTTGTATTGCCAGAAATTGCCC
>CAZWVC010000073.1:0-14835 GCA_964637245.1 uncultured Desulfocapsaceae bacterium | reverse complement strand
CCATTATTGGAATATGGCTTCCACTTACTCTTTTTTCCAGATTTACCAATAAATCACCCGAGAGAGATTCAGATGGCAGTCTTCCTTCTTCTATTTGGCGGATTATGCGGGTGGCAGTTAAGCCATCCATAATTGGCATCTGGACATCCATTAAAAGTAAGTCGACTTTCTGTTCAGCAATTATTTTGAGGGCTTCAAGACCGTTTTCAGCGATAAACACATCATTGTTCTCTTCCAAAACCAACTGGGCAATTTCGCGATTTGCCTCGTTATCATCGACGATAAGGATGCGGTAGCCACCTATAACTTTATTACCATGAGGCCTGTTCTGTAAACTTTGGGGGACATCACTGGGGTCACAACGTTCTAAATTAACGGTGAAATGAAAGGTGGAGCCCATTTCTGGTTGGCTCTCAACCCACATCCTGCCATTCATCATTTCAACAAGCTGTTTGCTAATACTTAGCCCGAGACCAGTCCCTCCGTATTTGCGGACATAACCGCTGTCTGCCTGTTCAAAGTTCTCAAATATTATTTGCTGTTTGTCTGATTTTATCCCAATTCCTGTATCTCGAATGCTGCAATACAAAGTGGTAAGAGATTTGTCCACATTATCATCAAGTTCGGTGATGTGCACTGAAACGCTGCCCTCGAGCGTGAACTTAATTGCATTTCCAATGAGATTATAAAATATCTGCATGAGTCGCAGATCATCACCTCGGTATGCTTTGTGAATTTGGTTATCCTCTTGATATTCAAGGGTTAATCCTTTCTCTACTGCAAGCATGTTCATGGTAGACAACACGGTTTGTATGACTTGGGAGATGGAGAAAGGCTGGCTATCGAGTTGCAGTTGACCTGCTTCTATCTTGGAAAAATCAAGAATGTCATTGAGAATACCAAGCAGACTATCTGCTGAATGTTTAACAGTTTGGAGATATTTTTTTTGTTTTTGCTCCGGATCAGTGTTTAGGGCAAGACTGGTCATCCCGATTATTGCATTCATTGGAGTTCGAATTTCATGACTCATATTTGCCAGAAATTCACTCTTGGCCTGATTGGCTGACTCAGCCCTGTCTTTTGCTTTTTGCAGATCTTCAGTTCGTTCCCTGACTTTTTCTTCTAAATGTTCATCTCGTTCCTGAATGCGTCGAAGCATATCATTGAAGCTTTTAGCCAGAACACCTGTTTCATCATTGTGAAATACTTTGGTTCGTAAATCGTAGCGTTTGTTATCTGATATTTCCTTGGTAGTCTCAAGAAGACTGTGAATGGGATCTATTACGACCCGCAAGAGACTGTTTGACAGGATGACCACGAGGAAGAGTGCACCTGTCATTGCCAGCAGCATAAAAAATGAAATCAAGAAAAGATTTTTACGAAAATCCTTCATACTTGCAGCAAGAGTAATTTTACCAATTACCGCATTTTCCAATTCAATTTCATGTGTAACTGCAGCAATATTATTTTTAAAGATTACGGTATTTACAGTACTTTCCAGCTCTTTTACTATGCTTTCATGGAGATCAGCATATCGCGAATTCTTGTATTCACTGAGCAGATTTCCCTCGGCAGATAAAATTTGTGCTTGAATCACAGATGGTTTGGCGTTTAGCGAACCCAATAGGTTCCCCAGCGACTCGCTATCCTCAAACATGATTCCTGCCCGGCCGGCTTTACCAATAACCATGGAGAGAGTATTGAGCTCTCGGGTGAGTTGTTTGTGATATAGATAGCGTTGACTGAGTACCGCAGTTACTGCAGCTAAAATAAGGGAGATGAGACAGGAAACGACAAGAATAACACCAATCTTTCGCCTTATGGGAAGATGGTAAAACCAGATTCTCATGGGATCGTGCATCCATTGTTTGGCGCAGGCAAGACAAAATTTTGGTGAATGTAAAGCTTACCTGTTGCTCTGGATTCCTGTTTTTTTCTGCACATATTTCATAAAACTATTGTTGCCAAGTGGGGATTTCTCTCCTTGAGCTATCCGTAGTTACCTTCTGACACCAATTAAATCTTATAATTATTTAGGAAATGAATCAAATCAAATTAACAGGAAGGATGTTTTTTGCAGTAATCTGGCCCATATTTCTTTCTCAATAGCTTCTACAACTCCTAACGTATTCAACCATTGCAGATTTTCCTCCCTTGTCTAGTGAATTTCAAGTGGCAGGTCAAATTGAAATCCGCTCTGATTGACCTTTAATACTCTGTGCTAATAATAACTCTTAGGTATCGCAGTTTATTCTTGCGTGATAGTAAAAGAATTTTAGAGGAGCAACAGAACAAATACAGTTAATCATACCCGAATGAACCCTTCATCCGAATCACCTGATATTGTACCAATTCGAAAAAAAATAGCCTATGCTGCCCCCGCTGCTGCTCTCGCTGTTATCGGTATTCCAGTATATGTATATATTCCAAAATTTTATACCGATGTGGTTGGCATTAATGTGGTCCTGCTCGGCTATATTTTATTCAGTGTGCGGCTCTTTGATGCCGTAACGGACCCATTAATCGGATATGCATCGGATCGAACGCAGACACGATTTGGTCGTCGTAGGCCTTACATTATAGGCGGTTCTTTTTTTGTTGCCCTGCTGATGATCCTGCTTTTTAACCCACCAGCTGGCTCACCTGCTTTTGAAACAGCATGGTTTGGTCTGACTATATACGCTCTCTTTCTTTTTTGGACAATTGTTACAGTCCCCTATGAGTCATTAGGTCCAGAGATTACTTTTGATTATCATGAACGAACTGTTCTTTTTGGCATGCGTGATGGCTTTTTAATCGGAGGGACACTGATGGCTGCCAGTGCTCCCGCACTTGTAAAAATAATTTTCGGTTTGCCTGATAATGCAGATGGTGAGAGAGCAAAATTTTTCTGGATTTCATTAATTTATACACCGATATTGATAGGCAGTTGCTGGTGGTGTGTGACGTCCATAAAGGAATTACCCCAAAAGGTTTCTTCCACCTCAACGGAGATTTTTTCTGGAATTCGTCAGGTTTTTTCCAACCGGCCATTTATGATTCTTCTGCTTGCCTATACTATCAGCGCAATTGGCAATAATTTACCGGCTACATTGATTCTGTTTTATGTCCAGTATGTGCTGGAGTCAGATTTGGCAGACTTTTTTTTACTCCTCTATTTTGTCACTGGGATTTTGTTTTTACCGGCCTGGATATACCTGGCCCGCAGAACCGGTAAGAAGATCGCCTGGCTCGCTTCTATGGCGCTGAACACTGGAGCCTTTATTGGTGTGTTCTTTCTTGGTCCCGGTGATGCTTTAATCTATGGTACACTGGTTTTTTTCTCAGGCATCGGATTTGGCGCAACTCTGGCTATTCCTTCCGCAATACAAGCCGATGTGATTGATTATGATGAGCTTTTAACTGGCAAACGACGAGAGGGGCAATATATCGGTCTCTGGTCAATATCAAAAAAACTTGCAGCAGCAGTAGGAATCGGTTTGGGCTTATCAATACTTGGGATGGCTGGGTACATTCCCAATGCGGAACAGAGTGAGTCGGTTAAGCTTGCATTACGAACACTCTATGCTTTGGTCCCCTCATTATGCAACTTTGCGGGACTGCTGATAGCCCTGGCATATCCTCTTAACGATACTATCCATCAACAGATAAGAAGTGCGATAGCAGAGAGAAAAAAGGGTAAATCAGTTCGTAATCCACTAAAGCCAAACCAAATATTATCCTGATAATATTACAAAAGTTAACCAGTCTTGCCTAAACTATATTTACTGACGAAGAAAACTCTGGTGTTAACTTAAGAGATGGATTCAGTAGATGTGGTGATAACTTCAGAAATCAAGCGGCTGAGCTCGTGATTTTTATATGGTTTTGCAATAAAACCCTTAATACCAAGCCCCAGTAGATCTTCTATGTTTTCATCATTGAGGTATCCAGAAGATACAATACCCTTGCATTGAGGGTTGATCTGCTGGAGTTTTTGGAAGAGTTCCCGGCCATTCATCAGCGGCATTATCATATCAAGGATAATCAGATCTATCTCATCCTGTTTCTCTTCATAGATTTGTAGTGCAGTTATGCCATTTTCCGCTGTAATAACTGAGTATCCCATTTCCTGGAGCATTAATTTGCCTGTGGTAAGATTGATTTTTTCATCATCAACTAAAAGAATTGCGCCGGTGCCGGGGATAACTGCGGTCGATTTAGATAACACTTCTTTGGTTGCAGTGATTGTAGGTAAATAGAGAGTAAACGTGGTACCTTTGTTGATCTCGCTTTCTACGAAAATGGCACCATTATGGTTTTGAATTGCCCCATATACTGCCGCCAGTCCAAGTCCTGTGCCTTTTCCTTGATCTTTTGTGGTAAAAAATGGTTCAAAGATTCGGGGTAAGAGATCCCGCGGGATTCCCTTGCCGGAATCAGCTATATTTATTTCAAAATAATCGCCAGGTGAAATATCAAAAGGAATTAATTTGCAATAATTCCTGTCAAGTTCAGTGTTTCTGGTATCGATGAATATTTCTCCACCCGAGGGCATGGCATGGGCAGCATTGATTGCAAGATTGAGCAGGGCGTTTTGGAGCTGTGAGCTATCTCCTTGAATGGTCTCGTTTTGTGCTGATTTCATTACGGAGATACGAATCTTTTTATCAACCGTCCTTTTGAGCATCGCAACTGTTTCATCGATTAAGGAATGCATGCTGATTTCGTTTGTTGCAGTGGAGCCTTTGCGACTAAACATCAGTAGCTTCGCAGTTAAATCTGCAGCACGAGATGCGGCTCTGACAATAATATCAACAAGCTCAGAACTCTTATCATCCAGATTTCTCTGTTTGGATGAAAGCAATTGCGATGCTCCAAGGATACCTGCCAGCATGTTATTGAAATCATGAGCGACGCCACCTGCCAGTTTCCCGATAGCATCCATTTTGCTGCGATGCTTAAGTTGTTCTTCCAGCTCATGTTTTTGGGTTACATCATCAATGCGAATTACAGCACCACCCATATTCTCTGAGAGTAGGGGGAAAATAGTTATATCCTCAAATTTTAGACCATCTTTGGCGTTTTTGGGCCGATGCATTTGTCGTTGCACTTCACGCGTGACTATGCTGTTTTTTACCAGCTCCATGAGCGCTGTCATCTCAGGAAGTTCATCAACAAGTTTATTTCCTCGTACTTCCTCGAAGGCTTTCCCCGTGGCCACCGTGCAGGCTGTATTCCACTGTGTTATGTTGCCATCGTGATCTACTCCGATGAGCAATGATGGCATTGAATCGAGGATATTCGAGAGGAGATTGCGCAGTGTTTCCATCTCGGCTGAGATGTTCTGCTGGCGATAAAAAAGATAGATTGTAATAATCGCAGACAATGCGAGTATTGTGAGAAATAGAGCAATTTTAATAGCTTGCATGTTGAGAGAAGCTGATGAGGCGGCAATGGAATTCTGGACCAATTTGTCATGTTGGTGAGCCAGTTCTGACTCGACATCTACAAGTATTTTTGCTTCTGCTTTGATTGCTGCGAGGTTCTCGTTGATGTTGCTTTGTAGAAGAGCATCCGTCTTGATTAAAGATGCAAATATTTGATCCAGATATTTTTCCTCCTCCTGAGATAATCGATCGGTTTGATTTTTAATTACATCATATCGTAAGAACATTAGATCAAGTGATTCCTTTAAGCGGTCAATGGACTCTTGATCTTGATGATTAATAAACTGCTCAATAGTTAGCACATATCCAAGAGTATCAAGCTGGAGCTTACTGGTATGACGGAAGGTTTCGTGATACTCGTTGGTGAGATTTTTATTTATCTGGGCGAAGGTGCGGTAAACATATACTCCTGTACTAAAACATACGGTAAGAACTGCTAAAGCTACAAGGTATAGGATTGTTCTATTTTTCTGCATGAGTTCTACTTCGGCGAGATCTGCTTTATAGCCCATACCCATCGAACTCTCATTACCGTATCGGCAACTTCACCACCAAGATCTTTTGGGTAAATTATTCTAAGAGGGCCTCTTTTTCTCACAGACATGGCTTTTCCGTCTCTTCTTGTGGCCAGGAGTATTGGCCACTTTTCCCAATCCTCCTTGGGAATTTCGGCGGAATAATTATCCAATGCCGTAATCCGGATTTTATTGCTGTCTGCTATACCTGCATCTTCGAGGAGTGTTTTGAGGAGAACGCCCTCATAAACACCATCATCTTCCTGCCAATAGGTTGTAGTCTTGAGACGATGGAGACCAAGTTTTTCAATATCAGCTAAGCTGTATTTTTGCGGATCACCAGGGGTATTGATAGTGAGTACGATCTTGTCACTCTCTGGAAGCGGGAGCTTCACCTTTTTCAGCTTGATTTCTCCAGCAGAGGATGCAGTGATTATGCAAAAACAGCCCACTACAAGGAAGAGTAAGAGAAGAAGGGTTTTGTTCGTATTCAGCATTGCGGTATTCAAAAACACTATCTCGTCAGAAATAAATAGTAGGCTTTTTCTCTTTTTGTCGACTGATTTACAGGCAAATTTAATCTAATAGTAGATGATATCACATTTTAAAGCTCAATGAATAATGATAATTAATAATTTGATTTAATTTTTATGGAGAGTGCAAATTGAGCAATGCTACATGGTACGTAAGGCCGATATTTTCTGGGCTGACTTGTATTCTCAACGCAATTTTGATAGGACTAAAAGAGGTTGTTCTCCAGAATATATTATTGAAAAATAGTAAACGAAGAGATTATGAAAGCCTATCCTCATCTAATAAAACTGCTTTTCATTATTACCGTAGTCTTTTCTCCTTTTATTATGCAGGAAAACGCAGTCAAAGCTGCAAGCAAGGGTAAGGTTTATGTTTTGCACAGTTACCACAAAGAATATGCCTGGACAAAGGGTATTAATGAGGCGATTACCAGACGGCTTTCTGAAGTGGGAATTGAACATACCTTCTATTATATGGATACCAAACGGAAGTCTTCTCTTGCTTGGAAAAAAAAGGCTGGAGAGCTGGCACGAAAACAAATTGAAGAGTATCGACCTGATGTAGTTATTGCTGTGGATGACAATGCCAAGAATTATGGTATTTCCCCCTACATAGGTAAGAAATGGCCCTATCTTGTATTTTGCGGGATCAATGATAACAAAGAGGTACATCATTATCCCCCCAAGAATATGACAGGTATTTTTGAGAGAACCTACATTCACCAGACGCTAGATCTTCTAAAAACCTTAACTCCAGGAATAGAGAAAGTCGTCTTTTTGAGTGATGACAGCAACACAGCTAGACTGATAAAAGATCGTGCGAAGAATTATAAATCCGAGGGAAGTCTTCCTGTCGACTTGATAGGGTTTAATACTCCTTCAACTTTTGCTGAATGGCAAGCCGTAATTAAAAAGTATGACCAAGATAAAGATGTAGAGGGATTTTTAATACCTGTCTACCATACTATTAAACGAGGGGAAAATGGCACTGCAGTTAAACCCTCTGAGGTTATGCATTGGACCACCACCAACACGCGTAAACCAATTGTCGGCCTGGGGCCTTTTTCCACCGCAGACGGAGCCTTGGCAGTAGTAGCCGTTGACCCGCATGAGCATGGTTGGACAGCAGCGGATATGGCCATAAAAATAATATCTGGAACACCAATTTCGACAATGTTGCCGACGATCAATAAAGCGGGGTCTGTTCATTTCAATGTTTCAACTGCAGAAATGCTGGGGATCGAAGTGTCTTATGATCTCCTGGAAAGTTTTGATGTTATCGTTGAGTGATTGACATATCGCAGATATATGGCAACTTCGTTTACCAATAGTCTTGCTGTCAGGTTTCTTTTAGCAGGATTTCTCTCTTTGCTGTTGACCATGGGGGTCAGTACTGTCATCTCCTCCGTCATTACCACCAAGGCAATGAATGAGTCGGCGCAAAGACAGCTGCAGAGACAAGTTGATGAAACAATAGATTTTATCGAAATGTGGTTTGAGACTCAACGGAAGTTAATAGGCAGCCTGGCGCAGGAAAAGGTATATGGTATTGCGTTGGAGGACTCATTTAAAGGCAGAGCAGCCCAGCGAAGCGTGGAAAACAGATTCTCCAGATTGGCGTTGTCATTTCCCTATTTCATAAGTCTTAGCCTTCTCAATGTAGAGGGGAAAGTGCTGGCTTCCGATCTGCTGGAAGAGGATAGCGACATATTAGAAGTAGACCCCACTTATCTTGCTGGGGCAATAGCAGGAGAAATGATTGTTACTCCTGTCTTTATAAGCTCTATTGATAATAATCACATCTTTGCTATTTACTCACCCGTATACTACAAGGGAACAGTACAAGGCATAATTTATGTAGAGTATTCGCTTAACTATATAAGTGAGTTCTTTTTTCTTGATCTGAAAGCTGGCAAGTCGGGTTATGCTTTCTTGCTCGATGATGATAATCTGGTTATTGCCCACCCAGATCCCAGAATCATTGGAGAAGATCTTTTTCAAAAACCTGAATACATCGGCTCTAAAGGACGTCTGGATTCAGGTTTCTTTGAGTATACCTTCAGGAAAATACATAAAAAGGCTTATGCAAGTTTAGTTGAAGAACTTGGCTGTACCCTGGTTTTGAGTGTACCGTCAATAGAGTTGCAAAAACCTGGCAAACAATTGGTGATGGTAAATGTGCTGGTCACTGCTTTCGCCAGCCTTGTTGTCATCGGCATTCTCTATTCTGTATGGCAGAAACAGATTTCAACACCTATCCGTAAATTGATCCAAGGTATCCAGGATTTTCGACAGGGACATTTTCATAAACCATTGGAGTTGATTGTAAAGAACGAATTTAGAACAGTCGCTGACAGCTTCAATGAGATGGTGAAGAATATTAAAAGCTCAACTGTGTCTATAAGTGAGTTGCGTGAACAGCAGCAAAATCTGCAGAAGATTTTGGACTCGATGTCAATCGGTGTGCTGATAATTGCGGGTAATAAAGAGTTTAGAATGATAAACTCAGCATTGCTCACCATTGCGGGATGTAAAAGCCTAACTGATTTTGAGCAATACAGAGCTCAGACTGTGTTGTTCAAAGAACTTGATGCTGAACCACTGGTCGAAATTGAATTTGAAATTTCAGTGAGGCAATATTGGTTGCTCCGGGCTATCCAGAAGATTCAATTAAGCGGAGAAGAGGTACTGCTGCTCACCTATGTGGATATAACCCAGCAAAAGCTGGCAGAGAAAGAGAGACAGGTGTTGGAGCAGGATATCCAATCATCCAGCCGACTCAAGGCTATTGGAACCCTGGCCGCCGGAATAGCCCATGAAATTAACACCCCAATTCAATATATTGGAGATAATGTACGTTTCATAGAAGAGGCTACTGAGGATCTCATGGAATTACTCTCTCAGTATGATGAACTGGTAAAAACCCTGGAAAAGGATAATCTCGTTCCCAAGACCATCAGCTCACTGCGAGAAAAGGAAGAGGAGATAGATCTCGAATTCCTGCTTGATGAGATACCCATCGCCTTAAAACAGTCATTCTCAGGGCTTGAGAATGTTGCCAGGATTGTGCAGGCGATGAAAATCTTTTCCCATCAGGGTGAGGGAAAGGTTTCAACCTATGATCTGAATGAAGGTATAAACAATACCCTGGCGGTATCGCATAACAGATGGAAACTGGTGGCAGAAGTTAAATTGGAATTAGATGATTCCTTACCCGAGCTTCATTGCTATACCGGTGAAATAAACCAGGTCATTTTAAATCTGGTTGTAAATGCAGCAGATGCTATTGTTGATAGAAATGGAGAGAACCCTGTAGATAAGGGATTCATTTCAATCCGTACCTTTCAGGAGAATGGTTTTGCTGGTCTGTCTGTTTCAGATACGGGTAAGGGTATGACCGAGGAGATAAAAAACAAAGTGTTTGATCCTTTCTTCACTACCAAAGAAGTTGGTAAGGGAACTGGCCAGGGTTTATCCCTTACCCAAAGAATAGTGGAAGAACGTCACAATGGCACTATAACCGTTGAATCAGAATATGGTGAAGGCTCAACATTCACTGTAAGAATCCCCCTTCATTACCAGGAAAAACAAGCAGTGAGTAATTAGCCCGGATATTTCATGAACACTTTTGCCTAAAGTTGCAAGATGTATGAAAATATATGCTATATATTGATATTATTGGTGTTTTTCTTAAAGTATACTTTGGAACTTCAACACTTTTTCTTCAATTGCGATAATTTTTACCAAAGGCGAGTCGATACATTCCGCTATTCGTCGTCGTATCTGAGATTTACAAACTTAAGTATAGAAAATCACAAGGTTCCTTGGCTAGCAGGCTGTAACAACTCGTGAAATATGCGGGTTAGAGCATATCAGGAAGCTCTCTTTCCACAAGTTTTTCAAACTGTTCAAAATAATCAGGAAAGGTTTTAGAAGTACAACCAGGGTCATTTATGGTAACCGGAGTTTCTCCGAGGGCAACCAGGGAAAAACACATGGCCATGCGATGGTCGTTATAAGTGTCGATTGTAGCATGCTGAAGTTTTTCTGGTGGAATTATTTCGATAAAATCATCCCCCTCAACCACCTCAGCACCTACTTTTCGCAATTCGGTGGCCATCGCACTTAACCTGTCTGTTTCCTTGACTCTCCAATTGTAAACATTTCGTATTGCCGTTGTTCCTCTGACAAAAAGGGCAGTGGTGGCAATGGTCATTGCCGCATCGGGTATATGGTTCATATCAAGATCTACCGCGGCAAGCTCACCTCGCTCAGCTTCAATATAATTATCAGCCCAGGTGATCCTTGCCCCCATTTTTTCCAAGACGTCGGCAAAGAGGATATCTCCCTGCAGTGAGGCTCGTCCCACACCATTTACCCGTACTTTACCTCCTTTAATTGCAGCTGCTGCGAGGAAATAAGAGGCAGAGGAAGCATCACCCTCAACCAGAAATTTCCCAGGGCTGGCGTAGGTTTGCCCTCCTTTGATCACAAATTTTTGGTAGTTATGGTTTTCAACCTTAACACCGAAGCTTGCCATCATTTTTATGGTGATGTCAATGTAGGGCTTGGACACCAGTTCTCCCACAATATCAATAGTTGAGTCCTCTGCCGCCATAGGCATAGCCATAAGTAGGGCGGTTAAAAATTGGCTTGATACAGAGCCGTCTATACTGATCTTTCCTCCTAGCAACCCAGTGCCCTTTATTCTGAGAGGAGGGAATCCCTTTTGTTTTAGGTAAGCAATATCCGCTCCTGCCTGATGCAGAGAGTCAACCAGATCATTAATGGGACGCTCTTCCATCCTTTCTTCCCCGGTCAGTGTGTATGTTCCCTTACCCAGGCAAAGTGCAGCACAAAGCGAGCGCATAGATGTTCCTGAGTTACCGAGGAAAAGCTCAATGTTGCTGGTGGGTAGAGGCTTTCCTCTTCCGTAAATAACACAATCAGTACCTTCCCGTGAAAGATCAAAAGGTACGCCTAAAGCTTCTAAGCTTTTGAGCATATGGGAAGTATCGTCGGAAACGAGCAAATTGGTTAAGGTTGTTGTACCCTCTGCAAGTGCTGCAAGTAAAAGAGCCCGGTTAGACACCGATTTAGATCCAGGTAGATTAATCTCACCATTTACTCGGGAGATGGGAGCGAGCGTGAGCGACTGCATAACTGATTAGCTTTTCCTTATTATTTTTCTTTGGTCGGAGCAAACTCTAAGAGCCGTTTACCATATTCCGTTTTGAGAGAATTTAAAAAGGTTCTGTCAATTTTACCTTTCCAGGTTTTGACTGAATAGAAACGTTTGGGAATGTTGACCTCTTTTGGTGAGAAGCCAGTTGCAAAGCGGGTTTGCCAACGAAGCTTGCGGATAGTATTTGAAGTTTCTTCCAGTTTTCCAGCAAGCTCAGTAAATCCAGATACAGTGAGACACTCTGCGAGCATTTCCTTGGAATAAACCTTGCGTGCAAACAAACATGCCACCATTGAAGTCAGCAGTGCTCGATCAGGTTCATCATCCATGAGGAAGTCTACCGCTTTATCGATATCCTTTTCACTGTTTTTTTGATCCCATGAATAGGCTCCGGTGTCGAGGTGTGAGTGTCTAAAACCTAGTGACTGGGCAGCAAAAAAGAGTTCACCCGTCGCATATCCTGCCATTTCCTGGCCAAGCACACATGCAAATTCTTCTCCGCCATAAACTGCAGCAGCTTTTAGAGTTCCCTGCCCAAGTATCCGGTAAAAATCATTTATTCCTTTACCTAGGAATGCAGCAGCGTGGATATAATTTTCTGCTGAGCCAAAGCGAAGCGGAACAAGGGTTTCGTTTTCGGAGATTAAGCCTTTCTCTGTCGCTTCTGTCGCCCAAGCGAGTGCAACACCACCGGACATCGCATCAAGACTGACCTTTTCCAGACTGTCGAGAACTCTCAGAATAGCAAAACTGTCGGTTATACCAAGCATTGAACCAGCAGCAAAAATCGGCTCGTAATCATAAGCAACCTGGTGGAAGTGATACCTGTTGCCTTTGAGTGATTTTTCCCGAAAATAACCAATGTGGATACAGCCAACCGGGCAGCCAGAGCAGGCACCATTGCGCAGCAGGGCATCATTGGCAAAAGCCTCTCCGGTTATTCTGCTGATTGCAGGATCGGCTGTTTTTTGCAGGTTATTCCAGGGGAGTGATTCCAGCTCATTGAGCGGCTCTAGATTTGCGGGAGTGCCGAGATCATAATACTTCCGCATCATATCAGTGGCGGTGAGCCGGGAGTAGAGCTCCTGGTAGAGCTTGGCATAGGATTTTCCTGGTGGTTGACTGAAATCACTGTCTCCATGGATGATTATACCCTTGAGATTCTTACACCCCATGACTGCGCCAGCACCCAATCTGCCGAAATGCCTATAGGTATCAATATTAATACATGCCATTGCTGAGCCAATTTCACCTGATTGGCCAATGCGCAGAATGGAGCGATGCCCACTGTTTCTACTAAACATCTTGCGTATCAGTTGTCCGCTGGAAAGGGCATTCATGCCTCGCATGAAGCTGACATCTTTGCACTCTATATGATTTGATCCAATGGACAGGCAGGAAAGCCATCTGGCTTTGCCGGTTATAACAATCCCGTCAAATCCCGCAAATCGAAGTGAAAGTGCTGCTCTTCCTCCACCGTGGCTTTCAGTGTATTGATCATGGTAGGGAGATTTGAAGCTACATACCATTTTGCTCATCAGGGGGAAAAGACCTGTCAACGGACCGATGGTAAAGATTAAAGGTTGATTGTCGTCATTCCACGGTGTTTCTGGCAAGCCATAACGGTTAAACAACAGAGCAGCCAGGCCACTTCCTCCAACCACATCATTACGCCCTTCAAAGTAGGCGACTTTTCCTCTTTTGCTGGTAAGGTCATAATGGAGGATTTTGAACTGCTCAGCTATCATAGCAGGACCTCTTCTATGTCATTAATTCCCTGGTATTCCAAACATCCTTGAGGACAAAAATCAACGCATTTACCACAATGGATACAGACAAAAACCTCCCTTTCAGCGTTTTCATAAATGGCATCAACTGGACAGGCAGTAAGGCAATTACCACAGCGCATACAGAGCTTTTTGCGTACTATAACACCGCCACCTTTCTTTTGGCTAAATGCAGTGGTGGGACAAATCTCAGCACAGGGAGCCGGGTCGCAGGCAAGGCATCGGGTTGCCCTGAACCCGCTTGAAAGCCCGCCTGTAGATTCTATGCGTATACCGGCACAGCTCCAGGAGAGTTTCTTGTGAATTATCCGTGCACAGGCCAGGGAACAAGAATGACAACCTGTACATTGATCCATGCGTGGCGTGGTGAGCAGCTTCATGATTAGTTGATATGATAAATGTTTCAGTTGAGCCTCTCGCAAAACTGTCTTTTCGTCCTGATTCTGCGTTATGCTCAAAATTATATCCTCGGAGGTTAGCACCCTTTCAGGGCATAAACTGCGACTCCGATATTAAGTATATACACCCCAAGGGTACTTCCTTAAGGGCGCCTGTGGTAAAATTTATCGCATGCCTTGATTCTGAAAGAAAACCCTAGTTTTGCAAAAGGTTCAGTTAATACCTGTTAAATTTCATCTCATATTATGCCAGTGAACTAAATATGGCAACCATCAAGTTTCTCTAAAAAAATAACAATCCTAACTTTGTTATTTTCCTAACTTCAGGGAGAAAATTGAATTTTGTTGGTTGCGAGCAGGAGAAAAAGGGGCTAAATAGATGAGGACAAATTGAGTTGTTAAATGGGTCATCTTAATTGAATAGGTAAAAATATCAGGATATTACTAGTCCGGAGGTCTTCATGAAATTCCCAATAGACTTAAGCGTCTATAAAAAGCAGGTATTCTCAACCGCAGAGAAAAAACTTAACAATGAGCAACGTACGCAGTTGCAAAAAAATATCGAAATTGTACGGGACAGCATTGTATTCTTCACTGCCTTGGCAAATTGCAAAGGACTCGGCGGGCATACTGGGGGCGCCTATGATATCGTACCTGAAGTCCTCATCATGGATGGCTTTATGCGAGGGGATGATAGATATCACCCAGTGTTTTTTGATGAAGCAGGACACCGAGTTGCCATTCAGTATATTATGGCGGCTCTAAATGGTCATACTGAAATCGAGTCACTTCTGCACTATCGGGAATTTGGTGAGGGACTCTATGGTCATCCCGAACGGCATGACGAGAATGGCATATTCTTCAGCTCTGGTAGGCTTGGTCATATGTGGAGCCATGTCAACGGTGTAGCGGAAGCCCTGCGGGATAAAGTACTGGTCATGTTTGGCAGCGATGGGTCTCAGCAGGAAGGTGGTGATGCCGAGGCAGC
>CAZWVC010000072.1:0-14845 GCA_964637245.1 uncultured Desulfocapsaceae bacterium | reverse complement strand
AACCATACAGCAGAGATCAACCCGGCACTCTGCCAGGGTTGCGGTATATGTGTTGCAGAATGCCCTGCCAAAACTATTTCGCTGGGCCGATTTGAAGACAGGAATATAGCTGCCAAACTTAAAGCCTATTCAGAATTGAAAACAGCAGAAGCCAAAGGAGTTGAATGATGAGTGACTTTAATCCAAGTGTCATCGTTTTTGCCTGCCGCCACTGAGCATACACCGCTGCGGACCTGGCAGGTTCGGAACGACGCTCCTATCCCCCATCAATCAGCATAGTAATGCTGCCCTGCACCGGTAGAATAGAGGAATCGCTCTTGCTCAAGGCTTTTGAAAATGGTGCGGACGGTGTTATGGTCATTGGCTGCCTTGAAGGTGATTGCCATTATGTTTCCGGTAACATTCGCGCTAAGGCACGAGTCAAAAGGGTGTATTCAATTTTAGAAAATATCAACATCGGACCTGAGCGAATTCGTATGTATAACCTCAGTGCTGGAGAAGGTGCAAAATTTGCAGCTTTTGCGAACGAGTTTGTAGATAAAATAGAAGAACTCGGCCCCAGTCCAATAAACGTGGTGCGCGCCAAGGATTATACCAAAGATCAAGGCAAGGATGATGTCCAGGCTCCCCAGGAGGAAACGATATGATTACAGGTACCCCAAAACCGATCGAAGAAATACTTGAGATGATCGAACCCTACGACAATATTATTGTTGCTGGGTGTCACGGTTGCGTCACAGTTTGCCGAGTAGGCGGTCATAAAGAGGTTGAGGTGCTCTCTTCCACCCTGCGCTTAGCCAGGGAGGCTGGCGGGAAAAAAATTGAAATTCACGAAATGAGTTTAGAGAGGCAATGCGATCCTGAGTATGTTGAATCCATGCGGCCTCAAGTTGGAGATTTCCAGGCCGTACTTTCCATTGCCTGCGGGGCTGGAATTCAATTTCTTGCTGAAAAATTCACTAAAACCCCTATTCTTCCAGGCATAAATACAGGCTTTTTAGGAGTTACCGAACGACAAGGTGAATGGGCTGAGAGATGCCAGGGATGCGGTGACTGTGTATTGCATTTGACAGGTGGTATCTGCCCAGTAACACGATGTGCCAAACAACTTTTTCACGGTCCTTGTGGCGGTTCAGTTTCAGGTAATTGTGAAGTTGCCAAGGATGTACTGTGTGGCTGGCAGATGATCATTGACCGCCTTAAAGCACTCGATCAAATGGAAAATTATTGTAAGCTTAAACCATATAAAGGATGGGATTCCTCAAGAGATGGCGGTCCACGCCGAATTATCAGGGAGGATATGATATAATGAAATCAGGAAGCAATCTTGAAAAAGTTCTGGAGGCAGGTCACTTTTCTGTAACAGGCGAATGCGGACCACCTCGAGGTGCAGACCCTGAACATGTCCTGAAAAAGGCTGCCTTAGTTAAGGATAATGTGGATGCCTGCAATGTAACCGATAACCAAACTTCTGTTGTCCGTATGAGCTCATTGGCCGGATGCATGTTGGTAAAGGATTCTGGCGTGGAACCTCTTATTCAGATGGTAGTGAGAGATCGAAACAGGATTGCCCTCCAATCGGATTTACTTGGTGCCTCGGCCCTTGGAGTCCGCAATCTTCTCTGTTTGTCGGGAGATCATCAGAAATTTGGGGATGATCCTCAGGCAAAAAATGTTTTCGATATTGACTCGATGCAGCTAATCCACCTGGCAAAAACAATGCGGGATGAAGGCACTTTTCCCTCCGGAGATAAACTGGAAGGAGCACCTAAATTTTATATTGGCTGCGCGGTAAATCCTTTTGCAGATCCCTATGAAATTAGGGTGCCAAGATTGAAGCTCAAGATGGAAGCAGGAGCAGATTTCGTTCAGACCCAGTGTATCTACAATATGGATACCTTCAATAAATATATGGAAGATGCCAAGAAAGAAGGTCTTCATGAAAAAGTCAAAATACTTGCAGGTGTAACCCCGCTCAAATCTGCTGGTATGGGCAAGTTTATGAACAAATTCGTTGCAGGTATCGATATTCCAGCGGAATTCATTAAGCGTATAGCGGATGAACCAAAGGAGAAACAAGCAGCCAAGGGCATAGAAATGTGCATTGAACAGATTCACGAACTTAAAGAGATGGAAGGAATTGCCGGAGTCCACGTTATGGCCATTGAGTGGGAAGAAAAGCTCAACGAAATAGTTGGTGGCGCCGGTTTGCTTCCACGTCCGGTTGTAGATTAAGCGTTGTTTAACCATACAGCATCACTAATGGAGGAATTATGTCAGAGAGAAAAGATATTCTGCTGGTAGATGATGATCCTGATTTTGTTGAAGCAGTGAAAGTTATCGTTGAAAACGGCGGATATGATGTGCGTGTCGCCTATGATGGACAGGAGGGCCTAGAGGCCGTCGCTGAAAAAGTACCTGACCTCATAGTCCTTGATGTAATGATGCCAGTTATGAACGGTCATGAAGCATGCGCCAAGCTCAAAGGTAATAGTGAGACAGCGGAGATTCCCATCATCCTGCTCACTGCGGTTGCCGATAGAGTTACAACCAGTACCTATACCCATAGGGATATGCTGGAAAGTGAAGCCGACGACTATATCCCGAAACCGGTTGAGCCTAAAGATTTGCTTGAGCTAATTAAGAATTGGGTGAAATAGCCAGCAACCGTCTGTGCAATATTTCTGGGTAATATGCCATTCTCTGCCATCATGTAGAGAATGGCACCAGCCCCATGCAACTTTAACGGCAGAGTTTATTCACTCTCTCATCCGTTAAAGGTGACGCATAGATGCAATGCAGCATCTGCCTATAATAATTTTGGTGATACACTATGGACGACATCCAAATATTGATCATAGATGATGAGAAAGTTATCCGGGAAGGAGTCGACAGAGCCCTCTCAGGGAAAGGATTCATCATCTCCAAAGCCGAAAATGGAGAACGCGGCATCGAAATGATCAAGGAAAATGGGTATCACATCGTTTTGCTGGATTTAATGATGCCAGGCATTGACGGATTTGGTGTTCTTGATTGGATTAAAAGCAACGAACCGCAAATTCAGGTTATCGTAATTACAGGTTTTGCCACTGTTTCAAAAGCGGTTACAGCAATGAAACAGGGCGCTTTTGACTTTGTCGGCAAACCATTCACTCCTGATTACATTCGTATCGTCGTTGACAGGGCAATTGAAAAAATATCGCTACGCGCAGAAGCGAAGCAACTGCGAGAAGAGAGAACCCTGAGCCTGGAGGCTATACAGCAGGAGCAAAGTCGGCTTAAAACAGTATTCAGCTGTATGGTCGAAGCTGTTATTATCACTGACATGGATTGTGTAGTTGTTCACCACAACCCTGCTGCAATCAAACTCTTAGAGATCCAGACTGATCCAGTCATCGGCAAACCTTTAGCTGACTCCATCCAGGATTCTCAGGCTGTAGCTATGGTAAAAGAGGCCTTGGAAAAAGCCATGGTTGTAACCCGCGAATTCCCGCCAGGAAGTATCTCCAGAAAATTTCTGCGCGCTCACTGTTCCCCAGTTACCGCAAATAGCGGACGTCTATTAGGATCAGTAACTACCTTTGAAGACATCTCCACGCATAAAGAAATTGACCAGATGAAGTCAGATTTCGTGGCAATGGTAGCCCATGAATTGAAATCACCTCTAGCCTCAATAGAGCAAATGATTTACGCGCTGCAGACTAATTGTGAATATGAGGCGGTCAACTCCTGCAACACCCTTCATTCACGGATGACTGTACGTACAAAAGATCTTCTACGCTTGATTGATAACCTCCTTAATCTCTCGAAACTTGAGAATGGTACCGTTGTCTTTAACTTAGAACCTATCAAAGGGCATGAAATTATTCAGGATATTGTCGAAATTGCTACTCCACAGGCAGAAGGTAAAGATATCACTATAGATTATCGTCCCTGTGAGGAGGACTGGTGGTTTAATGTGGATTATGATCATATTCGTACAGCCTTTATGAACATTGTCTCCAATGCTGTTAAATATACCCCGGAAGGCGGTACCCTTGAAATAAACACCACCCTCAATGGAGGTTTTGCCAACCTAATCGTAAAAGATTCTGGAATTGGTATTAGCAACGGAGATCTGCCGCACATCTTTGATCGTTTTTTCAGGGTAAAAGGTAAAGCAACTCGACATATCACCGGTTCAGGCCTCGGATTATCACTCGTTAAAGAAGTTGTGGATGCGCACCAGGGATATATCGAAGTTGAATCTACTCCAGAGGTTGGAACTACTTTTACTCTTAGTTTTCCATTGACAGAACACCCTGTAGCAACTTAAAATACCCAATAATCTCTGTTTGTCTAGCTAATAGAGGATTTCACAGTGGTATATTGCCATACTTAGAGAGCAATTCTCTTTTGCGTTGAAATGTCATCTCTATCATGCTAATTGATCTACATCCGCCACCATACAAACCCGTACATTGCGTATGCTGTAAAAGGTGAAATTTTATTTCAGCAAATACTCTGCAGTAATATATGCAGACCTGGAACCTTCAGATCTCGCAGATTTTTTTCCTCTGCTCTATTGCGTGGATAGCTAGTCGACATTATCGGTTTCATATGGTTGGTTATTGTTATAGTTAACCGGTTTTGAATTAACGAAAAATTCAGTTGCACACATATAACAAATAAAAGCAGATTACCCTCAATGAGTATCCAACATAAACAACCAAGGATAACACTATGAACAACTCGGATTATCGCAAAACTCTCAATGTCAACGGCAAGAACTACACCTACTATGACATCACCCTGCTGCAGGAACGTAATATTGCCAAGATTGATAGGCTGCCATTTTCCATCCGCATTCTCGTCGAAAACCTCCTGCGCAAACTCGACGGTAAAGTGGTGCAAAGTAAAGACCTTGAAGCAATATCAAATTGGCAGAAAAAGTATGATTCACCAGTGGAGATTCCCTATCACCCTGCCAGGGTTTTAATGCAGGATTTCACCGGAGTGCCTGCTGTGGTTGATCTTGCAGCAATGCGTGATGCGGTTAAAGATCTTGGTGGTGATCCTGCAAAAGTGAATCCTCTGGTACCGGTTGAGCTTGTTGTTGATCACTCAATTCAAATTGATTATTCGGGAACCATCAACAGCCTCATGCAGAATGTGCAGATGGAATACTCACGCAATAACGAACGCTATACCCTGCTGAAATGGGCACAAAAGAGTTTTGATAATTTTAACGTCGTACCGCCCAACTCCGGTATCTGTCATCAGGTTAATCTTGAATACCTTGGTCGGGTCGTCATCTCCGATGAAGACAACGTTGCCTATCCCGATACCCTGGTCGGACTAGATTCCCATACTCCGATGATTAATGGAATAGGCGTTATGGGATGGGGTGTTGGCGGTATTGAAGCTGAAGCTGTTATGTTGGGGCAGCCCTACTACATGTCCATACCCGAGGTGGTTGGCGTAAAACTTACCGGCAGCCTTGTTGAAGGAATTACTGCCACCGACCTCGTCCTCACCATTACCGAGCTGCTGCGGCAAAATAATGTTGTTGAAAAATTTGTTGAATATTTCGGCCCTGGTATAGCTAATCTTTCAATTCCTGATCGTGCTACCATTTCCAACATGACCCCGGAGTATGGTGCAACCCTTGGTTTCTTCCCTGTTGATGAGAAAACTCTGGATTATCTGCGCCTTACCGGCAGAGACGACAAGGCAGATCTCACTGAAGCCTATGCCAAGGCCAACCGTCTACTTCTCGACGATAATGATAAGGCAGAATATTCCCAGGTGATCGAGCTTGACCTCTCCACCATCACTCCTTCGCTTGCCGGTCCCGCCAGACCACAGGACCGCATAAAATTGGGAGACATTAAAAACAGTTTTTATGAGATTCTTGGTTGCAAATATGATCGTGATACCGAACAGAAGAATCTTTCCGATTTTCATGATGAATCTGGCAGTAAAACCAAACGTCCACGAGAATGCACTCCGGCTGAGAAAAAGCAGTTTGCCCTTGATATCGATGGTCGTAAAGTTGATATGGGTGACGGCAGTGTAGTGGTTGCAGCAATTACTTCTTGCACCAACACCTCCAATCCACATGTGCTCATGGGCGCTGGTCTTATGGCAAAAAAAGCTGTGGAATATGGCCTTAAAGTACCACCCTACGTAAAAACTTCTTTTGCTCCGGGTTCTAAGGTAGTCCGTAATTATCTGATCGACTCAGGCCTTACCCCATACTACGAAGCATTGGGCTTTCATCTTGCTGCCTTTGGTTGCACTACCTGCATTGGTAACTCCGGGCCTCTAAAAAAGGAAATTGAGGATCTAATTGTCGAGCATGACCTAAATGTTGCCTCTGTGCTCTCCGGCAACAGAAACTTTGAAGCCCGTATTCATCAGCGCATTAAATCGAATTTTCTGGCTTCACCTATGTTGGTTATGGCATTTGCCCTGGCTGGCAGGGTAGACATCGACCTTACCAGTGAACCTCTTGGAAACACACCAAATGGTGAACCTGTCTACCTTAAGGATCTCTGGCCCACCAATGACGAAATAGATCAACTGGTGTACACCCATGTTAAAAAGGAAGGGTATGAGAAAGTCTATGCAACCATCTTTGAGGGTGACGATCTCTGGAAATCACTAGAGGTCTCGGAAAGTACTACCTTCGACTGGGATCCTGAATCTACTTACATCAAATGCCCACCATACTTTGAGGGGTTTACTCCTGAAACCACCGCTCCTACAAATGTAGACAATGCCAGACCATTTTTATTGTTAGGTGATACTGTTACCACCGATCACATCTCACCAGCTGGATCGATCCCCGCTGAATATCCAGCAGGTAAGTATCTCATCGAAAAAGGTGTACAACCGGTTGATTTTAACTCCTATGGTTCTCGGCGTGGAAATCATGAAGTAATGATGCGAGGAACCTTTGGTAACATCCGCATCAAGAATAAGATGTTAGCCCCGAAAGAAGGTAGCTATACCATTAAAAAGCCAGAAGGAACGGAAATGTACAACTACGATGCTGCAATCCAGTACGCTCAAGAGAGTATTCCACTCATTGTCCTGGGCGGTACCGAATATGGTACCGGTTCATCGCGTGACTGGGCAGCTAAAGGTACGAACCTGTTAGGTATTAAAGCTGTACTGGCCAGATCTTATGAGCGTATTCATCGTAATAATCTGGTCGGTATGGGAGTCCTACCCCTGGTATTCAAAAATGGGGATAGTTTCGAGAAATACGGCATCACTGGTGACGAGTTGTTCACCATACAAGACCTGCAGGACATGAGGCCACAACAAGAGATCACTGTTAATGTGACTCGTGCGGATGGCTCATCATTCGACTTCCAGGTTAATTCCAGACTTGATACCGATATTGACATTGCCTATTATGAGCATGGTGGAATTCTACCCTATGTTCTACGCAAGATAATGAATGACTAATATCTACTTTGTCGTTTTTTAACAGCGATCAGTGGCTGCTGCGATGCTACCCTGATCGCTATTTGCTTTTGTAGTTGGAGACTTTATCTAGATACCTGTCACCAGGCATCAAGTTCCAAACTTTTTTCAACCAGTCAAAACTCATACTGTTGGCCAGGGGCCACAATTGACTACTTCGCAGATTACTCTCCACTCCAAAAACTGCTTTTCCTTCATTGACAAGGGTCATCAGTAAGTGATTTTCTGATAAAAGTAACATTGCTCAGTAAATCACGAATGGGATGCGGGTTCTTCATAATCGCTTCTATAGGCTGGTCATATTCGCAGCAATAAAATCTCTTTACATGATTACTCTTTTTAATATAGCATAACAGTATGTTATTGCACATTGAAGGTCAGATTGCTTATTCGACTCTTTTCTTTGTTCAGATAAAGCTTATAAACCAAATAAATAGTATAACACAAAAGATCATCATTATTATTCCAACTGGACATTGAAGGGATTCTCTCTTCCATTGGAGGAAAGTTTATGAGAAAAGGATTTATCAATAAATATTATTCGGTATTGGTTGTGCTTTTGCTTTTGTCTGCCTGGAACATTGATTTCGCTCAAAGTGAGACCGAAAATCAGATAGCTAAAATAACCCTCACTCCAGGTTCTCAATCGTATAGTCTTAATCAAGCCTCCCTGGGCAAGGTACATTTCATGGCAGAACTCACCAACAAAACTGATGAGGTTCTCGTGATAGTTCACCCCCTGGTCACATATCCCGAGGATTATATGCATGGTGATGAATATCCGCCAGAAAGCCGACATGGCCTTGCTGAAATACTTCTTAATATAACTCAGCCCTCCGGCGAGAGTATGATGCTACGCGAAGGTGGTCGTACTTATTTTGAGCCGGGTAATATGGACTACCTTTATGTACTTCCAAAATCATCAAAATCCTTTTATGTCGGTTGGTTTTTCCAAAACAGTAAAGGCAGATGGGAGGATGATAATCAAGCCTGGAAGGCGTTTGGTGAAAAAGGGACATATGAGGTAGAAATTATTTACCGTAATTTTCTACCCAAGGCTGCAGTTCGTACTAACCCTATGCAAAAAGCAGAATTTATTAAACCTTGGAATGGTGAAATTCTCTCAGAAACTATTACAATAGAGGTGAAATGACAGACTATCCCTGCTTATTATTCACCCGATAAGGTCAAGAATGACAAATAATATAAAACAGTTTCGCTATATCGGCTGGATTGCCATAATATGTTCTCTTTTCGGTTCCCTTTTGATGTTTATGATAGGAGCTGTGAAAACGTATTACGCCTTTGCCGCTGTTTTTATAGGTAAGGTACCTAAGGAGATATTCGCCAACCTTGATGTTTATGATATTGCCACAGCATACCTGATAAAATCGGTAGATGCCTTTCTCATTGCCCTTGTTTTATTCATCTTCGCCTATGGTGTCCATAGTCTCTTCATTGCTATAAATAAGGAGGAAGCCAAAGGAGATATCCTCAGTTGGATTCAAATTCCCAGCATAAGTCATCTTAAAAATGTCCTGGCTGAAGTGATTATCATTATTCTTTTTGTTAAATTTCTTGAGACCGTTCTCGTGAGAATCGATAGACTTGAATGGGAAATACTCACCCTGCCAACCTCAATCCTCCTGCTCGCATTAGCCTTAAAATTTCTAGGTCTGCGAACCGGATCACTTAAAAGTTAACCCGTAACTATCTGAAATATAACAATGAATAGAAGAAGCTTTTTACTATATGCTTTCATGGGTAGTGCAGTCTCATTGGCTGGTGGCTATGCTGTTTTTATAGAGCGCAATCTCGTTCAAGTTAATCGCTACACTATCCCTATAGCCAATCTGCCACAATCTTTTCATGGCTTTACCATCGCGCACCTTACCGATATCCATTTGGGCTTTCTGATGTCCGAATCCTTTGTCGAGAATATAGTAAAAAAAACCAACGACTTGAAAACAGACGCCATTGTCTGCACCGGAGATTTTGTCCACAACCGTGATACCACTGAAGAGATAGACAAGGTCTGGCCAATTCTCTCCAAACTCTCGGCTAAACACGGTGTCTATTCTGTACTAGGAAACCACGACCATACATCAGATTTCAACCGCTCTCTCTACTGGCTGGAAAGATCAGGGCAAAACCTTCGGCACCAACATGCAGTCATAACAAAAGATGCTGAAAGAATAATCATTGGCGGTGCAGGAGATTATCTGGAAGATTCACTTGAGATTGATAAAACATTCTCGGCGTCGGATGAAAAAGATTGTCGAATCCTCCTCGCCCATAACCCCGACTCAATCGATACTTCTTTTTCTACTCCGCTCTCCCTGGTTATCAGCGGTCATACTCACGGTGGTCAGGTTATCTTACCCTTCATTGGCCCACCAATTCTTCCGGTACACAATAAGAATTATAATAGCGGCTTCATAACTACTGGCCCCACCCCCTTATTTATAAGCCGGGGCATCGGCTGGACTCTTTATCCTATCCGTTTAAATTGCTATCCTGAAATTGCAATCTTGCAACTTGTTAATTCTATACACTTAAGTTGATTGAGTACGATTCCACCTCTCTAAGATTCCACTAATACGCCTTAGAGCTTCTTGTTGGCAGGTAAATATTCATCAAATAAAAATACTGGATTTAGCTAGAATGCTTCACGACCGTATAAAATGCACCAATTTGTTATGTTTTTTGTGGTAAATACCGAAACGTTAAGGTAACATATTAAAATATAAAGGATAATACGAAAATTGATCTGTTGGAATCATTAGAGATGTTACACACCAGGTTTTATACTACAGACTTGATATGAACAAAAAAAAACAATTCTTGCTTCATCTGGTCATTTTGCTGTTGTTTCAAAATTTCTGTTTCGCCGATGACAGATTTATTAGTATATGGAAATCTTTTTATGTTCAAATGAGAGAAAATCATTTCGAACAACCAGTTAAAATATATGAAGTGAATTCTGATTACACAAAAATCTGTTTCATTTATAAAGGTGCTGTATTTCTTTTTGCTGAAGAGAGAATCCAACGAGTCGAACATGCTAAAGTATTTAACGTTAATGGTATCAATCGAATTAGTTACAAGAAAGATTCTATCTCTGGTTCGTTCTATTTATGGTCAAACGAAAAATTAATTATAATAATAAGTTCATAACCAATAGAACTTTTCGGTGAAAGAAGATAATAATTAAGTTAGAAAGTTACGGAAATGAAGGGTTTGAAAGTGAAATTATCAACATTATGGATATTTGTAGCTTTCACTCTGAATTATGCTGATATAGTTTGTTTATTTTGCCTCGACGTACCGCTGAGGTAGGCTTCCAGCTTTCCTCAGATCCCTCGGCTGCACTCCCCTGCCCCGGTGCTCAACCAGTGCGTCCTTTTTAGTATGAAATGCTGGGAGTTTTGTGCAAATAGTTATTATCAGCCAACTGCTTTAACATAAAGTCGGCAGTATCTGCGCGTGAAATCTTGAACGTCACTGTTTTGTTATCAGCAACATTGCCATGATGGTAAGAATCAGTGTGTTCACCGTCAGTTAAAGCAACTGGTCGAACAATTACCCAATCGAGTTGGCTCTCTTTTATGTAGTTTTCCTGAATCTCATGATCTGCAAACACGCGGCGTAGTATGAATGGAACGATGATATACTTATAGAGGAACGGCATTGTTTCTCTACTTTCTCCAACACCATCAGATGATTGACAAATGAATCGTTTGACGCCGTTTCTTTCCATAGCACGGATAATGTTTTTCGTGCCGTTAGCCCGCAAATTACTTTTGTCCATTGGGGGCTGACCAAGCGTGCATATCACGACATCCTGTCCTTGTATTGCATTCTCTACCGAAGCAAAGTCCATTACATTCCCCTTTATTATCTGTAATTTTTCATGTTTTTGTTCGATTTTTTCAGGACTGCGTGCAAACGCAGTAACTTCATGTCCCTGTTGAAGAGCTTGTCTCACAACTTGACGACCTGTAGAACCTGTTGAGCCGAAGATAATTATTTTCATTTTTTTCTCCTTTTACGAAATATTAAATTATTGCTTTTAGTCCAATATATATTTTCTAAGTAAGAGTGTAAATGATCATATGTCCATATTTTATGCTTATTCGTCCAAATATTTTGGTTTGACTGCATAGTACCTAGATGTTACATTTATGAGTATGAGCGAATTTTTAACTGACACTGATCATACAGATAACCCCTGGACTTCCGTCGACCCGCTTGGTGAAGCATTGCATTTTTTACATATGAGTGGTGTCTTTTACACACGATCCGAGTTCACGGCACCGTGGGCTTTGGCTTTACCGGCCTTTCCGGGTTGCCTCATGTTCCATGTGGTGACGTCAGGGCGCTGTTGGCTTGAGGTTGAAGGGGCCGAGCCTCACTTGCTCCAACCCGGCGATCTGGCCCTTGTACCTCACGGTGAAGGCCATCAACTTTTAAGTGAGCCCGGTGTACCTGCGGTAAATCTCTTTGATCTCCCCCGGGAGCAGATTAGTGAACGATATGAGATTTTGCGATATGGTCAGGGTGGAGCACCTGCAAACCTAATATGTGGAACTGTTCGGTTTGACCACCCAGCCGCACACCAACTTGTCCGGCTTTTGCCAAAATTAATTTGCATTGAGGTGTGGCAGTCACCGCACATGGAGTGGATTCAAAGCACCTTACGTTTGATGGCTACCGAAGCCAGGGTAATGCGGCCTGGCGGTGAGACGATCATTACCCGCCTGGCTGACATTTTGGTCATCCAAACCATTCGTTCCTGGATGGCAGAAGACCCCATGGCTCAGACGGGCTGGCTCGGTGCTCTGCAAGATAAGCAGATTGGTTACGCTATTTTGCTTATCCAACGCAATCCTGCCCGGGTGTGGACAGTAGCGGCGTTAGCAGATGAAGTCGCTATGTCGCGTTCAGCCTTTGCTGCCCGTTTTAAAGAACTCGTTGGGGAATCACCGATGCAATACATTACTCGTTGGAGAATGAATGTCGCATTGACCTTGCTCAAGAAGGAGGATGTGTCTCTGGGTGAACTAGCTAATCGTCTCGGTTACCAATCCGAAGCCGCATTCAGCCGTGCTTTTAAGCGCTTCATCGGAGTTTCGCCGGGAGTAGCCCGCCGAAATGGCCATTTTGCAAGTTACGAACGAGCATGAACAGTTTTTGAATACACGGGCAAAGCACCTAACACGTAATCTTACCGTTATCTACTCCGCTGCGCTCCGTAATTATTAGTGAGTATATCGTTGTGATACAAGAGATAAAACAATGCTAAAGGGAAGTTTCTACCTAATAATGCACGCTCTTATATTCAGTCTGTGTCTCTGTGAATATTCCTATTCCAAAGAAAAACCTTTATTTGCTGAAACGTGCTATATCGATAACAGTTACGTTTTACTTTATAAAATAATAAATTGGTGGAATGACAGTGAACCTGTTTATGACAACATGATATGTGGTGATACCCTGAAATGTAAAATTTCGGGCATTTCAACAATACAGTATGATAGTGTTAATGAATTGCTAACTATAAGTACCAACAGTGATATCGGAGAGTTAGTCTCTATTTTCAAAGAGTGTGAGAATTGTAGAGGACCATCTTACTTTAAATGCACATATCTTAACGAAAAGTATTTCGGAGAAGTTACCAAAGAAGATACATTAGCTATCAATAATACCATTAATACAATAGTTATAAAGAGCGTAGCACTAAAGCACGCTCGTCAGCTGATTGATATTGAGGACTATATCGCAATTGAGTTAAAAGGGTTGATTGGTGGTTTACTTTTGGAAAACGGCAAAATCACTTTTCACCACAATGGCATCTTCCTAAAGTCATGTCCACAGTCATCTAATAGCCAATTAAAGCAATCTAAAACAGTTTTAACGATTAAAAACAGTAATACGATGGAAATACTCGCAAAATATACAGTAGTTATTAACTAAAACCATACCAACCAAATATTGTATAAACAATTAAATTGAATAGAATATTACAATCTATAAACGGTTTTATAATAATTCCAATTTTCATTTTAGAGCGCATATTCTTTTCACGCGTCTTTTCCCAACAAATAAGCATTTGTACTGGGGTGCTAATGTGAACAGAACCAAACACTTTGAACAAATGGTGGAATTTATTGAATTGAATTCGGAGGAAGAGCTTAAGGAAGCATTTTATGTTTTAAAAGAGCTAGATTCCAGAATTGAGCTTGAATCTTTTATTGCATCATACAATGATTCCTGGTCAGCCAATAGACGACTTTATGGTATCAGGCAAGAGAATAAATTGATTTCAGTAGCTGAAATTTGGTTTCTGATAACCGGTCTGAATGAAAGAATATTATGGGTCAATGCATTCATTACCCAAGAAAAATACCGATCAAAAGGTTACGGTGATTTATTGATTAAAGAATTGTGTGCCCTGGCAGTGAGAATGAGTTGTGTAGAAATTAGAATACATGCACATAGAAATTCCGCAATGAGATATTGGCAACAGAAGCAAGGGTTTAAAGAGTTTTCCACAGTATTCAGTTTGAAAAATATTATTTAGCCATTTATTTCCCCTAAGCGAAGGAAAAAAGTAAACAATCAGGGAAATTACTTTTAAACGGTGTTAGTAGTATAAGAGATTTCTCTTTTTTATATTGGATAACCCTATTATTGCTGAAGAAAAGGACTGTAATATATTTCCCAATCTCCGGTATCCTCGTTACTGTTACTCCCCCCGATGAAGTTACCCCAGTAGCTGAAGATGAAGGAGACGGCCCCTGGTGGTGGGTTTGGGACGCTCGGCAAGGTATAACTTTCTTTCATTTGTGTCAGGTATCCTAGATTGGGACTTATATCGTGACTTACCATCACCCTGTTCTCTACATCCAAGTAATTAATGTTGAAGTAAAGGAACTCTGAAACAGGAAAAGAAAGGAGAATGCTGTCTTTTATGTACAGAGTACCTGAAAGTTCGATAGATTCAGCCTCCTCGCTAATTGTATAGTCCACTTTTATATGTTCTGTCTGCCAGATCTGAGATGTAGAACTTTCTACTGCCAAAGGTAATATTTCCCTCTCTATAGCAATCCTGTCGATGTTAGAATTATAATCGGCGCATGCTGTCAGCAAAAAAAGCAGAAAACAATAACAAACCTTTCTTAGAAGTTGATTATATGTAGATATCATCGCTTGTCCTAGTTTGAATTTATTCGATGTAAATGTTTTTTTACGTAACCTTTCTATACCATAAAATTGCTTATTAAAAATTCTAATTACCCCCATTCCTAAGCAAACGTAATCTAGTGAGATAGGTGTTGGTCTTTTCTCGGGTGTCTGTAGCCTGGAT
>CAZWVC010000071.1:0-14902 GCA_964637245.1 uncultured Desulfocapsaceae bacterium | reverse complement strand
GTAACAACTTCTGGGGGAGGGGTATTCTCTGGAGTTGATGCGATGCTCACCTTTGGTTTGGGCGATTCCTGGCTTTTTTCGACAATGGGTTTTGATACTTCTTGAACTTGTTGCGAAACAGGCTCAACTGCGCTTATTAGATCCACGGTATAAATATCTGGGTACGGTGGTTTTTTGTACAAAAATCCAGGGCCGTAAATCGAACCTAAAACTATAGAGAGATGCAGTATCACTGCAAGGTTAAATGGAATTTTCCATTCTTTGCCTTCCATGACTGTCACTTTAAATACCTGGGACACTAGCTACTCTTTAGTTAATTGTGGCTGGGTTATCATTCCAAGTTTTTCGAAGCCGGAATCTTTAATATCTGCCATAACTGCCACAACTAAGCCATATGCTACATTCCTGTCTGCTTTTAAATAGATCGGATTCTCCTTTTTTTCCCGGGGAGAGCGTTCTAGTTGTTGTTTAAGAAGTGCACGGGTAACAACAATCTTATCAAGCATTATTTTACCATCTTTATCTATAGTGACAACAATGGGGTTCTCTTTTTGCCGTAAAGACTTCGTGGTTGTCTCTGGTAAATCCACATCGAGCCCCTGGGTCATCATTGGAGCTGTCACCATAAAAATAATCAGTAATACTAACATTACATCGACCAGAGGTGTCACGTTTATCTCTGATACTAGCCTTTTATGCCCATTACCTCTGATTGGAGTCATTATGTCCTCTATATCCCCAATAGCTTTACTAAAAATTAATCAAACTCTACTAATAATATCCCTTTCGACCAGATTAAGTAAATCTGTAGAAAAATTTTGTATATCATTATCAACATTAGATAGTTTATTGGAATAGTGGTTGTAAAATATAACTGCTGGAATGGCTACTGCAAGACCAGCGGCAGTAGCCACCAGTGCTTCAGATATTCCCGGTGCCACTACCGCCAAAGAGGCAGATCCCCGCACACCAATGTCATGAAATGATGCCATAATTCCCCAGACGGTACCAAACAGACCAATAAAGGGTGTTGCGCTGCCAGTTGTTGCCAAAAATGGGAGTGCTTTCCCTAGTCTGGAAATTTCCTGGGATTCGGCTTTCCTGATTGCACGTTTCAAATTATCCATTGTTGCAAGTTGCATATCAAGTGTTTCACTTTCCTCAGCAGCATCTTTACGACTACGAATACGGTTTATTTTTTGCAATTCCGTATAACCTGCAGTGAAAACAGTTGCTTCAGGACAATAAGGAAAGTCGCCAGTTATTGAATTAGCTTCAGAAAGGTTGTTTGAGGTCCAAAATTCTTCTAAAAATTCGCCTGTGTCCTGGGCAACTTTACGAAAGAGACGAGCTTTCATGAATATTATCGACCATGAGGCAATGGAGAACAGAAGAAGGGTAAACATAACAAGCTGACCAACTGGGCCAGCATGAAGGATCATATCGGTTATGGATAACTGCACTGTTAGATTCCTATGAATAGTAAATATTATTGTAATTCGAGCTTATATCTTTATTTGATCGCACACCCATTGTAATCTTTTTGGATAAAAGATCAATATTGCACCTGCAATTCTTCAGAAATAAAATTCACACACTATCTAATTGGAATTATTTATGTATTCTGATTGCCATTCGCCAAACAAAAATATCTAGCGGAGATGAATGGTAGTAGATGACAACTTAGTAAAAACTAAATAAAACAACTTTGCTGAGCATACTTTTATGATGACTTGATGAATCAAATACATTCTACAAGCCGCCATTTACCTCAATAACGGCTCCTGTTATGTACGCAGATTTTGAAGAACTTAAAAATAATACTGTATCTGCAACTTCTTCAACCATCCCAAATCTTCTCATTGGTACCATTTTCTTGTATAATGAGAGCTGTTCATCAGGCAAATCTCGAATAAAATCAGTGTCAATAAAACCAGGTGAGACGCAGTTAACAGTTATTTTCTTGCGAGCTGTTTCTTTAGCAAGCGTTTTTGTCATAGCTACTTGACCGGCTTTTGAGGCTGCGTAGTTGGCTTGTCCAGCAAAGCCCAAATGAGCTACTGGTGAAGTTATGTTAACAATACGACCATACTTCTTTTTCATCATCAGCAAAACAGCTTGCTTGGCCATGAGAAAAGATCCGGTTAGATTTACATCCAGAACACGTTGCCAATCCAGGGTCTTCATCAGAGCTAGTATGCTATCACGTCGAATACCTGCATTATTCACAAGAATGTCAAGAGTATTGTGTTTCCCTTCAATACGGGTAAACAGTTCGGTCACCTGATGAACATCAGAGACATCACATTTATACAATTCAATTTTGGTGGCGAGTGTACCCAATTCTTCTTTAAAATTATCAGCTGCTCCAGAATCACCTCCATAGACGCCAATGACAGAAGCACCATGTTCAAGAAATGCTTTGGAAATTCCTTTGCCAATTCCTCTAGTAGCTCCGGTTATCAAAACAATTCTGTCTTCAAATTCAGTCATTACTGTCCTTTTCAACTCCGTAGATAACTATCGGCATCATTTGCAACGATGACACCATAATTAATTGCGCCCAGCCAACCTGACATTATGATCCCAACAGATCCGACATGGAATAGTCCTTGAATTTCTTTAAATATAGATCTTGATACATCTAAACCTTCAAACTTTGTTCCAAAAGAAGTGCCGGTTGTATGTAGAGTGTAACGTTGAAAAGTTTTTGGTGTGGCCGCTTCAACCCAGTCGAGTTTTTCCACAACATTAGGAACATATCGGTTCAAATCAACGAGAGTTCGTTGAATAAGTCTCTTCTTTTCTTCTTTATATTTATCTTCCGAAAAATTTGCCCAATCCTCATATCGCGAATTCATACTAGCTACGATGGTGTAACGATCATGACCGGGGCGGGTTTTCGGATAATAGATGGAAAATGTTTTTGATTTTGTATTGCGGTCAAGCAATTCTTCTGAATCGAATTTTTCTGCGGTTGAGGTAAACAAGAGATCGCCAATATCCTTGATCGATTCATTTTTAGATATACCGAAATAAACTTGGCAACTTGAATTATTCACGCGAATCTTATCTATTTTTTCAATAAATTCTGGAGAAAAATAACTGCTATCCACCAGGTCAAAAACAGTGTTGGTTATCCCACTATTGGATATAACAACTTTGGCGGAGAGAGTCCTACCATTTGCGATAACTCCTTTTGCTTTTCCCTTATCCACAATAATTTTATCAACCCGCGTTTTAGTACAAATTGTTACGCCGTTTTTTTCAAGCTCATCAACCATCATCTTGATCAGCTTATCGGTTCCTCCTTCAAAGGTAAAAACTCCCTTGTTCATAAAATTAGAAAATACGATTCCATAGGTAATGGCTGGATCATCAAGTGATGAGCCATTAGCATATGTAATTGGCTCCATGAGGAGACGATGCACATCATTTCTACCTGGGAAAAACTTCTCAAACAACTCCCGAGTAGACATTGATTGATCATCATAAAAATTCATTTTCGAGACGGTTGAGAAAAAATCTTCAATTACATTTCTTGGAATTTTGAAAGCAGTATTCAAAAGGTTGGTGAAATCTTTCTTATCAAAGGTGGTCTTCAAAGAAAACTGAGGATTATCAAAGACAATATCCCTCAATTGTACTATGGAGTTCATGATTTCCCTGTTCCAATACTTTTTACAGGTTTTAACCATGCCATGGGGAAATCCGTGTAACGATATATCAAATATATGACCCTTCCTTTTAAACCAGGTGGCCAGTCCTCCAAGTTGATGGTGATGTTCTAACAGGAGTACTTTGTAGCCGCAATAAGTCATGCGGTTTGCTGTCGTAAGACCGCCAAGTCCAGAGCCAATAATTATCACATCATAATTATCTTTAATTGTATCAAATGGTACAGGCATAATAGCTATGGTAATAAAGGTATGATTCTTCTCATAATTTGGGAAGTATATGTTGATTTACCATGGATACTCCGCTGAGCATTGATCCGATAATACCCAGGAATCCCTGATCCGTTCCCGCAATAAAAAGGTTGGCATATCCAATATTTCCGTCCTTTATTTTGTGAGGACTGCCATAGATGGCTCCTTCTTTCTTGGCGGTAAACTTCTGTATTGTCAAGGGTGTGAAAGTGTCTTGGTATATAACATGTTGTTGGAAACTTCCAATATATTTTTCCAAGATTTTGCTAGAGTTGTAGGCAACTTTTTCTTTAGCATAAGCATATGATTCTTTATTCCCACTTATTTTTTCCCATTCATGATAGTGGGCCAGATGGGTAGATCTTACCTCATTATATTTTTCTACTGGTCTTCCGATAAAATTATAGGGAAAGCAGATCACACCGCTTGCATAGTCTACCAAATCATTAGGCTTTCTGTACTCAAAGATTTGATTATCATTGTAGAAAATGATTGTCCTGTCTTCTGGTAAAACTGCTTTTTGTCGGTCTACAAGAAAAATCGTTTCGACAAAACCCATTCGCCTTTCTTCGGGCTGTGGGATATCTGCATGCAACAGGTTTAAAGTTTCTAGATGGCCAATGGTCGAGATAACTTGATCACATTCAATAACCTCACCATCTACAAGTTCCACACCAAGGATTTTGTTACCCTCTGTCAATATTGTCGATACTTCTGATTTTAGTTTTATTTTTCCACCCATTTCTAGGTAGTGCTCTTTAAGTTTATCAAGAAAATCCTTGATAGTTCCCACAGGACGAAACATTCCTTCCTGGTAAATTGAACGGAACATTATAATGAATTGGTTAAAATCGATGTCATTTTCTATGCTCGACCCATAATACATCAATGGGCATAACAGCATATCGGTGAGTAGTCTGTCCCTGACCTTTGACAAAATGTATTTTCTGGCAGAGCGGAAAGGTCCCGGGACAAATGGATCAGTGCCATCTATTTCTCTAACAAGCTCAGAAAAACCAGCCCACGAAGAGGGAAACTGTGATTTGATACTTTCACAGAAATCATTAAAATCATTGGTAAATGTTAAGGCTGTAGCTCCCTGAAAAGCGATGTGACTCTTTATTTGAGGGTAGATATGAAAATCTTTTCTACTGAGTTTAAGCTGCCGCAACAACCTGTTTAATGGAGCTTTCTTCTGTTCCATTGGTGCATAGTTGGTCACTGCATGCAATCCCGTCTCAAGGAGAATTTTATTCCTGTAGTAATAGGAATTTAGTCCACCTATTCTGCTATGTTTTTCTAGAAGGAGTACATCTGAGGAGTAACGAGCATAACGAATAGCAGCGGCTAGCCCAGAGAGCCCGCCGCCAATAATCAAGAAGGGTTTTTTCACAAAATCTAAGCGTTTTTCAATAACGGCTCAAGGTAATCTGCGCAGCTGTTCAGTGTAGCAAGCTGTGGGTAGTCATCTTCAGGAATCTGAAGCTGATAGCGTTTGCGCAGCTCCATCACAATGTCAAGGAAATCCATGGAGTCTAAGTCAAGTTGATCACGTAACGGTTGATCAGGTTGCAGGTCATCAAATTCAGCATCTTCATCAATGTCGGCGATAATCTCCATTACTAGATCTTTAATAGCATCACGTGTCATTAGTTTCTCCAAATACGTACTCAAATAATTAATATCGGTAAAGTTTCAATTAGATTCTTGATTGTCAGTAAAAAATCAACCCTTCTCTATACCACAATTGAATAATATTTTTTATGTTTTTTTTAGAAAGAGCCGATTTAGGTGTTTTTTAAACCTTTTTCACAATAACAGCCGAGTTTATTCCGACCATTCCGAAGGAGTTATTTAAAATTGTATCTATCTTTTCACGCTTGACAGCCGTATTCAAAACAAGATTATCTAAAGCACATTCAGGGTCAAGTTCTGTGACATTTATAGTAGGGTGAACCATATTGTCTCGAAAGGATGGGAGATTACCCGCTAGTTCCAAAACGCCTGCAGCACCCATGGCATGACCAATGATGCTTTTGGTATTATTAACATAGGTATTGGGGCATTCTGCAAAGGTTGCACGTATTGCTTTGCATTCCTCGATATCGCCCTGCTTGGTTCCAGTAGCATGGGTGTTAATAATATCAATATCCTGTGGTTGTAAACCTGCTCGCTGCAATGCTAGAGCCATGCACTCACTTTGACGTTCCCCATAGGGAAGAACAAAATCCCTAGCATCCGAATTCATAGCATAACCAACTATTTCACCGTATATCGGAGCGTCTCTTTTTAAGGCATTCTCCAAGGTCTCAAGGACAAATACACAACCTCCTTCTGATACAACAATTCCATTGCGGCTCTTGTCAAAGGGTCTGCAAGCTTGGTGAGGATCATTTGCCTCGCCTAGTGCCCCTTGGGCTTTAAAGCTGGCAAATATGCCAAAAGATTCGGTTGATTCCGAAATTCCCCCTGCAAGTGCCATATCGACTTCTTCGAGTTGCAACATCTGTACTCCTTGAATCAAGGAGGCATTACCAGCAGCACATGCTGCACCGATAGAATAATGAGGACCAGTTATCCCGAGGTTTAAGGTTATTTCACCTGCAGGATTATTGAGGACTGTACGAGGATTGTGGTGATGGGTCCAATAGGTAACATCATAATCAAACTTACTGATGTTATAGACTTCATTTTCAGTTTCAACGGTACCATGTTCAGTCAAACCGATATACACACCTACTCGGGATTTATCATAAGTGTCGATATCTAACTTGGCGTCTGCAAGGGCTTCATTAGCACAGTACACTCCAATACAACCAGCACGAGTACCTTTCTTGTTCTCTTTCTTTTTCCGGTATTTGGTTTCAGGAAAACTACATATACCAGCAGGAGCTTTACCAAAATACCGGAGTTCCAATTCCTGGATATGTGATTCTCCGGCAAGTAGTTTTGCCCGGTAATCTGTTATATTGTCAGCATTCGGAGAGGCAAGTCCCACCCCAGTAATTACAATTCTTTTACGCTTAATATTCATATGTAGTGTTCTGTACTGTTCGATTGACGATTACGGAAAGGTTAGGGTATGACACTTTTATCTAAAATTCAAGAATTATAACTGTTAACATTCATGTTCTTAAAGCCTAAGGCTGGAGATTAACTATTCAGTCTGTTCTAATGGGACATAACTATAATATCTGCTATCGGGAAATAAAGAACTTTTTCCATTTATATAGTACAGCTGCATTCCTGAGATTAACTGGGACATCGAATAAAAAAAGGTGATTAACGTACACCACGCTAATCACCCTTAAAAAAGGACAAAATATTAATCTTAAGATTGAGATACTGCCACTGCCTGAGGCTTCAGAAACGGCATGAGGATATCACCGGCTGCTTTTGTACCAGAGAAAACCTGATTGAGAACAGAATGTGCCCCATTTCTTTTTAATTCTACGAGCTCCCAACAATCAGGAGAATCGGCTATGGCCTGCATAAATGCCAGATGTTGGGTGTGGCCTGTCTTGTAGGCCTGGATATGTCCCAGTAGGGGGCACCCAAGAAGAGCCATATCACCGATAATATCAAGAACTTTGTGGCGGATAAACTCATCATCGTAGCGCAGGCCGTCTTCATTGAGGACGGAACTCCTGTTCCAATGAATGGCAATAACATTTTCCAATGTACCGCCCAATGCCAACCCATTTGCCCAAAGCTCCTCAACCTGCTCTACATAGCCAAAAGTACGGGCTCTACTTATTTCTTGAATAAATCTTTCAGGGTTCAATTCTATGCAATAAGACTGACTTTTAATCAGAGCATCATCAAATGATATTTTGCCACTAACCTTGAAACCGTTATACGGGGTAATTCGAAGCTCTTTGTCATTGTCTTTGTATTTAATTTCTCGTTTAATCTTGAGAACTTTTCGACATTTTTCTTGACGTAATTTCCCTGCATTTTTCAAGAGTTGGACAAATGGTGCAGCGCTACCATCCATAATAGGTACTTCTGTTGAGTCAATTTCTATATCAGCATTATCAATTCCGTAACTGCTAAGTGCGGCCATAAGATGTTCTGTTGTAGATATGGTCATCTGATCCTCACCTATGGTTGTTGCCAACCTGGTATCCACAACCTTGTTCATATGCGCCTTGATAGGCTTATTACTGGATAAATCAGTCCTGTAAAACTGTATCCCGCTATTAACTGGTGCAGGTTTTATACTGAGATTAACCGTCCTACCTGAATGAAGCCCAACCCCGCAACAATGTATGACTTTCTTTACTGTATGCTGAAATGGATCAATTGCTGTATGCATGCACGTGCCTATATATAAATGTAAAAAATCCAATTAATTTTCAAGCTGTTAACAACAACCTGCAATTATTGAGCCAGTGCACAAAACCTCGATACCGACCTGGCAATACAGGTCGTTTATACGGTACTACAAGGACATGGGTGGCATTCCTAGAATTATTATTGGGGATTTTATTTGGGTGGAGCTCAGCAACACAGCGTCAAAATCAACATACATTGTGGTAAATCAAACATATCGTGGAAATTAGCCCACACTAAGCTGTGGGTTTAGGGTTGAGGTGTTTGCCGAGGAAATTATCAAAGTCAGGATTATTTTTTATCTCAACCGAAAGTGCCAATATTGGAATGTTACACTCAAAATTTCTTAATTTTACAAGATCCTTTTCGGTTGTTACCAGATATTTAGCACCATGAGTTAATGCTGCCTTTTCCAGTTGATGAATTTTCTCGGCTGAATATTTCATATGGTCAGGGTATGTCAGAAACTCAGAGAGCTCAATAGAAAGACTGGTTAAGGTCTTTTTAAATCTATCAGGTGAGGCAATACCGCAAAAAGCCACTACGTGCTCAGTTATAAAATCAAGTCGGTATTTTTTCCCAGCACAATCACGTAATCCCTTTACCTGTATTTCTAGCTGAAATATCGGCAACAGGGGAAATCTCTTTGTCAGAAATGATGTGAAATTCTTAACATTCTTAGCAGATCCCAGTTTACTCCCTGTGATACAAACACAGGAAGCCCTCGATAAAGCGCTATATGACTCCCGGAGCATGCCGCCAGGGAACACATTAAAGTGGTTATATAGTTCTGAGCCATTAAAAAGAACAATATCAATATCTCGCTGGAGAGCAATATGCTGAAATCCATCATCCAAAATGATAGCATCACAGTTATATTGCTGGACAGCATACCTGCTAGGTTCGACTCTTTTTCTACCAGTAAGTACTACAGTACCAGGGAGCAGCTCTGCAATCATTCGTGGCTCATCACCAGCATTTTCGGAGGAGAGTAAAATATTTTTTCCGTCAGAGACAATATTAACTGAATTATTTGCTTTTCCCTTATAGCCCCTGCTAATTACCGCAGATTTGATTCCTAAACTGTTTAATAATTGGGCCAAATAAATAACGACGGGAGTTTTCCCTGAGCCTCCCATCGTTAGATTACCTACTGAAATTACTGGCACATTTATTTTCTCAGAATTGATATATTCAGATGTGAACAGATAAGATCGAATGTACATACTCAGTGAATATACATATCCGAGAGGTCTGAGAATGAAGAACAGAAATTTCAATTTATTAGTCATATTGGCAAATAAATAGAAGTAAATTTCAAAATAAGGTATTTTTCTCTTCCATTTTTGCAGAATATTTGTAAAAGACAGTAGTTGTAATTCGTACCTTTTTATTAGCCCTGATATTTAATTGGAGTTCAATAAATTGTCATCAATTATAGAGGGCCTATCAAATCTTTTTTACGGGAGGGATACATGAAGAGAAAAATGAGTAGGGGATTATTGGCAGTTGCAACTGCTTCAGCTTTTACCTTAACAGCAGCAGTTGGTGGTTTTGCCGCAGATACTATCAAGTTTGGTGTAGCTGGACCTCACAGTGGTGATCTCGCTTCCTACGGTCTACCAAGTATCAATGCCGCAAAACTGGTTGTTAACAAAGTAAATGATGCAGGCGGCATTAATGGCAAAAAGATAGAACTGCTGATCGAAGATGATGTTTGTAAACCAGAAGTAGCAACCAACACAGCTACAAAATTAGTATCTTCAGGTGTTGATGTTGTACTTGGTCATATCTGTTCTGGTGCAACAAAAGCCGCACTACCCATATATAATAATGCAGGCGTACTTGTCATGTCGCCATCTGCAACTAACCCTGCGCTGACCCAAAGCGGTGATTATCCCAACTTTTTCAGAACAATTGCACCAGACGATGCCCAAGCCCAAGTAGATGTTGATTTTGCACTTAATAAACTGGGTTATACCAAAATAGCAGTTGTTCATGATAAAGGCGATTATGGTAAAGGATTTGCAGAATTTGCCAAGAAATTCCTCGAGGAATCTGGCAAGGCAGAAGTTGTTCTGTTCGAGGGTGTAACTCCAGGAGCTGTTGATTATTCAGCCATCGTTCAAAAAATAAAGCGCTCTGGAGCCGAGGCCGTCATGTTTGGTGGTTATCATCCAGAGGCTTCTAAAATTGTCAGCATGATGAAGAAGAAACGTCTAAAGACAACTTTTATTTCTGACGACGGTGTCAAGGATCAGACCTTTATCAAGGTTGCCGGTAAAAATGCTGAAGGCGCATACGCTTCTGGTCCCCAAGATACAACAGCTAATCCACTCTCCAAGATGGCTGTAGAAGAGCACAAGAAAGAGTTCAATTCTGATCATGGTGCTTTCTACGAGAATGCTTACTCAGCAGCACTTGCTCTTGTAAATGCCATTGAAAAAGCTGGCTCTACTGATCTTGCAGCGTTGAAGAAAGCTCTGCAAACTGAAAAAGTTGATACTCCTGTTGGAAATATCTACTTTGACGAGAAAGGTGATGCCATTGGTGTTGGCTTTTCTGTATACCAAGTTCAAAATGGTGTTTTTGTAGAGCAATAAGAAGCTCTTCAAATAATAATCTTGCCTGGCACAATCGCCCTTGCATTAATATGGGACTGATCGTGCCAGGTTCTTTTTTTTGTGGTAGTTATGGATTATTTCGTAGAATTATTATTTAGTGGATTAACTCGTGGTGCGATCTATGCGTTGATAGCGCTTGGATATACAATGGTATATGGAATCATCGGACTTATAAATTTCGCCCATGGTGAGATTTATATGATCGGAGCATTCACATCTTTCATCGTTGCCACAGTTTTATCCGTATATGGTTTTCCACTTCTAGCCATTATTATACTTGCCGGGATGGCTGCAGCAATTTGGTCCGCATCCTATGGATACACTATTGAGAAAATAGCTTACAAGCCCCTTCGCGGTGCTCCTCGGCTTTCCCCGTTGATCAGTGCTATTGGGATGTCAATTTTTTTACAAAATTATGTGCTTCTTGCACAAACTTCGGATTTTCTGCCATATCCGACACTCATACCAGATTTTGAATTTATTGAACCCATTGCTCACATAGTTGGCACAACAGATATTATTATCCTGATTGTTACTGCAATCGTAATGCTTATCCTTACCTTCCTCATAAAATATACTCAGATAGGTAAGGCTATGCGTGCCACATCTCAGGACAAAACCATGGCCATGCTCGTTGGTATTAATGTTAATCGCGTAATTTCGGTTACATTTATTATAGGATCCGCTCTTGCTGCAATTGGTGGCATGCTCATAGCCACACACATCGGCCAAATCAATTTCTATATCGGCTTTATTGCTGGTATCAAGGCATTTACTGCTGCAGTATTAGGAGGAATTGGTTCGATTCCTGGGGCTGTTTTGGGAAGTTTAGTGCTGGGGTTGACTGAAAGTTTCGCAACCGGCTATGTCTCCAGTGATTATGAGGATGTTTTTGCTTTTTCTCTTCTGGTTCTGATTTTAATATTCAAGCCTTCCGGCATTTTGGGAAAAGCTGAAACAAAGAAAGTCTAGGTGTTATAATACAATGTTCTCCTTCAAAGAAATTCAACGCTGTTTACTGCTTTCACTATGGTTTGTCTTTCTCACCTTTCCTATAATGGTCATCAAAGTTGATCCTCTGGAAAGAATCGTTCACTGGAGATGGCAAAACATGGTGTTTGTTGCCATTGGCAGTTTTTTCCTATCCTTATTTTTTCGTTTTTTAATGAAGAGGAAGGAGCAGGGGGCTGCCCAAAAAAACAATAACAATAATAAAAATAGCGTTCCACTTATTAATAAAATATTGGAAGTACCTAAATACAGAAATTCTACTGCGGCAGTAGTACTTCTTATGGCCGTTATTTTTCCTTATATCTTTTCGACCTATCAAACCAATGTGATGATAACAGCCCTAATGTATGTTGTGCTTGGGTTAGGTCTAAATATCGTTGTCGGTCTGGCTGGTCTGCTTGACCTGGGATTTGTAGCTTTCTATGCCGTAGGAGCATATACTTATGCTCTGCTTCACTATCATTTTCAACTTGGATTCTGGACAGTCTTGCCAATTGGTGGTCTGTTAGCGGCTATATTTGGAATAGTACTCGGTTTTCCAGTCCTGCGGCTTCGCGGAGATTATCTGGCAATTGTAACCCTTGGTTTTGGTGAGATAATCCGTTTGATATTGGAAAACTGGGGTGCATTTTCTCAAGGACCTAGCGGTGTCTCAAATATCGCTCGACCTGGATTTTTTGGCGTTGAACTCACACTAAATAGCGCAATTATCTATATGTACTACCTTATGATTATTGCCGTTATTATCACTATTTTTGTTGTCAACAGACTACAGGATTCACGACTCGGTCGTGCCTGGATTGCCTTGCGTGAGGATGAAATTGCCTGTCAAGCTATGGGGATTGATAAACGTAAAACCAAGCTTGTGGCGTTTTCACTTGGAGCATTTTGGGCTGGCATTATGGGAGTTGTGTTTGCTGCAAAAACTACATTTATTAATCCAGCCAGTTTTACTTTCCTCGAATCCGCAATAATTCTCTCCATAGTCGTTCTTGGAGGAATGGGATCTATTGTCGGAGTTATGGTTGGTGCTCTTATCCTTATTTTGATGCCAGAATACCTCAGGGCACTTTCTGAATATCGTATGTTGGCCTTTGGTGCGGTTCTTGTGATGATGATGGTTTTCAGACCTCAGGGGATGATTGGCAATATTCGCAAAACTTATACGTTAAAAAGAACACAAAAGAATCAGCAGTAATGGATAAACCTATTTTAGAAGTATCAAACCTCACCATGGATTTTGGTGGTATTCGTGCACTTGATAATCTTGATCTAGTGGTCAACTCTGGTGAAATTGCAGCACTTATCGGACCAAATGGTGCAGGTAAAACCACATTCTTCAATTGTCTAACAGGTATTTATATGCCAACCAAGGGTGATATTTACCTCAACCCTGCTGATGGTAGGCCTAAGGTTGATCTCAAAGGTTTGTTGCCCAACAAAGTTACAGAACATGGCTTGGCGAGAACATTTCAGAATATTCGTCTTTTTTCTCAGATGACGGTTTTGGAGAACGTCATGATTGGGAGACATTGCCGGACAAAAGCTTTCATTCTCGGAGCGATTTTCAGAGGTAAATCGACTCGTCAGGAAGAAAAGGAGATCATCGAAAGAAGTTATGAAATATTGATAAAGGTAGGATTAGAGGACTTTGTCGATGAATACGCCAAAAATCTTCCCTACGGTGCCCAACGAAGGCTAGAAATAGCCCGGGCACTGGCAACAGATCCATCTCTACTTCTACTCGATGAACCTGCGGCCGGGATGAATCCTCAGGAAACTCAAGAACTGGATAACCTGATTAAAGAAATTTCCGATGATGGGCTTGCAATATTGCTTATCGAGCATGACATGAAACTGGTAATGAGTTTATCTGATAGAATATCTGTTGTTGACTATGGAAAAAAAATAGCCGATGGAACACCAGCAGAAATTAGGTCAAATCCTGAAGTAATCAAGGCATATTTAGGTGAATAGAAAGATGTTAAAACTGGAGAACGTACAGGCCGGATACGGCAATATTTTGGCAATCAAAGACGTCAGCCTGGAAATTGATAAAGGAGAAATTGTAACTCTTATTGGTGCTAATGGTGCCGGAAAAAGCACAACTTTAATGACCATCTCTGGGGTAGTCGGTTGCAGAAGTGGCAGTATCCAACTTAATAACCGTGATATCCACAATTGTACACCCGATGAAATCGTCAAATTGGGTGTCTGTCAGGTTCCAGAGGGAAGACATATATTTCCGATGCTAACTGTACAAGAAAATTTAGATATGGGTGCCTTTTTACGAAAAGACAAAAATAAGGTTAGAGAAGATAGAGATTACGTTTTCTCTCTTTTTCCCATTTTAAAAGAGCGACGAAATCAAGATGGTGGGACCTTGAGTGGTGGTGAACAGCAGATGTTGGCAATGTCTAGAGCATTGATGGCTAGACCACAGGTTATGTTACTCGACGAACCTTCAATGGGATTAGCACCTCTCATCATCAAGCAGATATTCCAAATAATAAAGAAAATTAACAGCGAAAGTGACACCACTATCTTCCTGGTCGAGCAGAATGCAAACCAAGCTTTGCAAATTGCAGATAGGGGTTATGTTATTGAAAACGGTAAAATTACCCTAACCGGACCGGCGCAAGATTTACTAACAAATCCTGAAATTCAGAAAGCTTACCTAGGGATTTAGAAACCTGGTAATCCTATGACCATTACACCTCTGGCATCGAAGTCTATTATGATTGTTGCCGGTGAGGCTTCCGGAGATCTTCATGGTGCTGGTTTAGTTTCTTCCATGCTGGAGAAAAATCCAGATCTGGATTTTTACGGTATGGGAGGAGAGGAGCTTGCAAAAAAAGGCGTTGAAATTATCATCGACCTGAATACTCTTTCAGTAATGGGTTTTACTGAAGTTTTCAGTAGCCTACGAAAAATCCACTCTTCCCTTAGAAACCTCAAAAAACATCTTAAAACGAGAAGGCCTGCGCTTCTCATTCTAATTGA
>CAZWVC010000070.1:0-14906 GCA_964637245.1 uncultured Desulfocapsaceae bacterium | reverse complement strand
AATCAACTTGGAGAGATGATGTACTATGATGGTTTTCTCCAAGAAATCACCGAAAAGAAGAAAGCTGACCAGGAAAGAGAAAACCTTATTGTAGAATTGCAGACTTCTTTGCTATTTCTTAACCAACCAATAAAATATTCCCTGAAAAATTTTGTCTCTTGTGAACTCAACACTTCGATTGCCCAGGCCACGCGAATAATGGCCAAGGCGAGACAAAGTTCAATTCTTGTGCGCAGTGAATCTGGTGAGATGCTTGGAATTATTACTGACATGGTGCTCAGGGAAAGGGTCCTAGCAGGAAACCTCTCCTATGAAACACCTGTCTATAAAGTGATGAGTTCGCCTTTGATTTATATTGACGACTCTGCTCTCATCTTTGAAGCGGTATTGCTCATGCAGGAAAAGGGCATTAAACATTTGGTGGTGAAAAATAGCGCTGGCGAAACAGTGAGCGTTATTTCCAATGAAGAGCTGCTCCATGTTCACCGCTATTCAACCGCTTTTATGCTGAGTCAGATCCGTGAAGCAAGGACTTTTGAGGAAATTCTCGCACCCCAGACCAGAGTCCCCCGGATAGTAAAGTCCCTGACTGACAGCGGAGCACATGCCAAAAATATAACCCGCATCATAACAACAATTTCAGATGCTATACTGGAAAAGATAATCGATTTTACTATCGAGGAATTGGGTGAGCCACCTAAACGTTTTGCCTTTATCAGTCTGGGCAGTGAGGGGCGGGGAGAACAGACCCTGGTGACCGACCAGGACAATGCAATCATTTTCGAAGACGTCGCTGCTGAAGAAATGGAAAAGGTGATTGCCTACTTTAACGAATTCGGCAAACAGGTCTGCAGCCGTCTTGACACCGCTGGGTATGATTTCTGCCGCGGGGAAATTATGGCAATGAATCCCAAATGGTGCCAGCCATTGTCGGTCTGGAAGGATTATTTTACCCGATGGGTTAATGAAGGTAGTCCCCAGGATCTTTTAGAGGTTAGTATCTTCTTTGATTTCAGGTGTGTTTATGGAGAAAGACTATATACCACAGAACTGCGCAGACATGTTAAAACACTGGTAGACTCGCGAGCGGCTTTTCTTCAACATCTCTCCCATACTGCCCTCGCTTTTCGTGCACCACTTGATTTCTTCGGTAATATCCAGGCCGAAAATGAAAAAGGGAAAAATAGTTTCGACATTAAAAAGCCAATTGCAGGAATTGTTGGTTTTGCCCGGCTATATGCCGTTAAAGAGGGCCTGGAAAGTGTCAACACCATCCAGCGTATCGAGGAGCTGCAAAAAAGAGGCATTATTAATAACGCCACCTATGATGAAATAACTGAGGCCTACGATTATTTGATGAAGTTGCGTTTCAGGCATCAAGTAGGCAGGATTGATGAGGGGATAATGCCTGATAATTCTATAGCTATCGATTCATTGAGCCATATGGACAGAATAATGCTCAAAAAGGCTTTCGCGCAAATTACTTCGATACAGAAAATTCTTTCCTATGATTTTTCAGGTTTAGCGTAAACTAACTATCACAGCTATTTGCGTTTGTGCATGCTGGCAATGATATCTTCAGCGTCTTTCTGCTTACTTTTAAATATTCGCGCGAGTTCAATTGCTGTTGATGGGATTTCTTTTTCCTTTTCATATATCTCAAGCAGTTCATTGTAATACTTATAGAAAAAGAAAAAGAGGTCTTGGTAACAAGATTCGGTGAATGAATTAATGATGATTTTTATGAGTTTGCCGTCCTTATCGGCAACCATCTTTGACTTCTGGAATGGTTCGATGGTTTCCTGGAAAAGCTTGGTAATGTACTCCACATCCCGGACATCATGTACTTTTTCAAATTCGTTTTGGAACCTCGAAATTGATGAATAGGCAAAGCGGGTAATCTTGTTTTGATCGAATACCTTTTCGGCTTTCTGTAAAGCACTCTCCAAAAGGCCTCGTGCGCTTGTACTTTCCCTGATAATTTTTGCTTCTGCAGCAGCAATACGGGAAGCAATAGTTTTTTCGAGTCTGTCTTCTTTTTTCTTGAGTTCTTTTTCCCGCTCTTCCAGTTTGTGAATCTGCTCACGGATTTCTTCACTGAAATTTTTAAAAGCCCGCTGATGGACAGCCTTGTCAAAATATGTACTAAGTTCTTCACCTATTTTGGTAATCTCAACGATTTCGGCAGCCTGGGAGATATTGATCGTGCTAACAAATACACCATCCAGATAATCTGTCGCATCGGAGATACGCTCACGGTTTTTCTCTATTTCCATCATTGCCTGGTTAGCTGAGGCATGGACAGTCAAAGAAACCTTTTCAACTGCTCTCCTGAGAACCTCATTGTCGGACTGCAAATACTTTGTGGTTGTCTCTGCACCGGCAAGACGTGATGTTGTGTCGTTCATCGTGGACAATTTAAATCGATTCCTCTAGTAATACATTGCTACGACGCGAATGCATAAGTATGAAATGTTTATAGCTTTCGGCGAAAGTAATTAATTGTAATTTTTCACTTATGATAAATACTTTCGCAATGATGCTGTACCGTTTTAAATACAATATCCTTACCATTTATGAAAGCATTTATTTATCTGTCAGCTATCTTCGAATGGCTGGATCCAAGATAGAGATAAGCCTGGGGAGGCAACTGTTGTCAATAAATCTGTCGCTATTGTAATTAATGATTCGACAAAACAACACTCAAGAATAGTATAACTTCAACCTCGAAAAGAATATATCAATTTCTGCTTAATGGGTTCACCTGTATTCTGCAGATTGCATAGGTTAAAATCTTCCTGTGATCCACTACTTCCCGAACTTATCTGCTTAATTCCTTTTTTACTATACTACCTATTGTCTCCAAAGAGTAGGGTTTCTTAACATACGGACCAGCTCCTAATTCCTGAGCCATTCTTACTTTTGAAGTCTCAGAATACCCACTGGCAATTATCGCCTTTTGCTCTGGTTTAAACTCTTTAATAAGTCGAAATGTTTCATAACCATCTATTCCTGGTTCCATTATCATATCCAGGATCACCAGATCTACAGGATTGCTTTTAAGATGAGAAATAGCTGCCTCACCGCTTACAGCGGTTTTCACCTGATATCCGAGTCTTTTCAGGATACCTTCTGCGATATCAAGTTGAACCTGAATATCATCAACCACAAGGATCAGCTCACCATTTCCGAAGATATCTTGAAGTTGGGTTTTACCGGATACATTTACAATGCCTTCCCTGGTAGCAGGGAAATAAAGATCAAATTTTGCTCCTTTGCCTTCTTCACTTTGTAAATCGATATAACCGTTGTGATCCTTGACGGTACCCCATACTACTGCCATGCCAAGTCCAGAGCCACTTTTCCCCATCACCTTTTTCGTATAGAATGGTTCAAAAATGTGCACTCTGTCCTCCGATGATATGCCAATTCCATTATCCTCCACAGACAAGATGACATATTCACCTTCATTCACCGTATCGAAACCGCTTATTTCCCTGTCAATATATCGATGATCGGTGGCGATTTTCACCTCCCCCCCCTCTGGCAATGCTTCGAATGCATTAGAGAGCAAGTTGGATAGCGATTTGAAGAGATGGATCGAAGAACCAAAAATATTCATCAGATCCTCTCTGAGTTCAGTTGTAAGAGAAATATTTGATTGATAATTAAGCATTGTTTGAAATTCAGGAGATTGGATATATTCTTCAACTATTGAATTAATATTGATTAAATCATGTGTAGATACACCCCTGCGGGCAAGCGTTAGGAGATCCTGCACTATTGCTGCAGCATTTTCGCCAGATTTTTTAATAGTCGTTAACGGTGAATATAGAGGATTATCTGTGGATATGTCCATCAGCAGCAACTCTGGGTAGCTGACGATACCACTCAGTATATTATTTAAATCATGGGCCACTCCTCCGGCCAGTGTTCCTATTGCCTCCATCTTTTGAGCACGATGAAGCTGTTCTTCAAGCCTCTTAAAATCAGTAATGTCGACCAAAACACCCCTTACTTCGCTATGCAAATCAACATCATTTGCCAAATTGGAACTTACTCTGCACCAGCGAATTTCATCATTTTTATGGAAAAATCTATATTCGCCATATCCAATTTTTTCTTGTGGACTGTTCTTGATATCATATTTCAGCTGCTGAATATCTTCATGATGGACAACATCAAAGAGAGAGGTTCCTATAAGCTCAAAATCCTGATACCCCAAGACAGTATTGATCGATGGACTAATGAAAATAAGCTTCCCCGAGCTATCCATTGAATAAACAACATCATTAATGCTTTCAATTATCTCCTGATGCTTGTCTTTTTCATCTCGGAGTTCCCGTTTTGCGTTAACCTGATCAGTAATATCTATTCCAACTCCAATAGCGCCGTTTACCTCGGCGTGGGCCCTAAGAATAGGTTGATAACGAACTTCAAAATGAATGCCTGCATAATTTACGGTTTCAGCAACAATCTCTCCTTGCAGAACTCTCTCAGTAATTTCAACAACCTGTTTATTATCTGAAAAGAGAGTAAAGAGGTTTTTGTTCATTACATAATTACTGGTGAAACCGATTCTTTCCAACCCCCTTCCCTCGGCAAATACCACTTTACCTGTTTTGTCTATGGCCCAAATGGCCAGGGGTGCGGAATTCAGGATTGCATTTAGCCTCTGGTTGGCATTTTGCAACTGTGATGTTCGCTCAGCTACAATATCTTCGATATGTACATTTTGTTGGCGCAGGTCTTCCTGTGCCTCTTTTCGCATATCTACCTCCTGCTCGAGGTGATCAATAAGTTCAATCTTTTCATATTGTGTTGCAAAAAGATCCACGATATCCCTATGCATCCTAATTGCTGTCAGGCTAATGATGGTGTAGTAGATTAAAATCATTACTCCCATCGCAGCATGTATTTCAGTCCCAGAAGTAAAAAAACGAATACAAATCGGTACAAGCGCTGGTGTGCTAAACAGGAAAAACGCTGAAACAACCGATGTAAATGAGGCTGCGGCACCAGCTACCATACCCCCTATAACAAAAGCAATGAAAGCTTGATGACCTATTGATTGGGGGGGGAAAAGAAATATAGCTGTTGCACCCCAGAGTGTCCCTGACAGAAGGAGGGTAGCCCTAAACCAATTGTTCCACTGTTTATAATGCTTAGGCAGCTTAGGCGACTTATGATACAAATACTGCACAAGCAGGCGGAAAAGACTAACTATAAAAGCACAAATAAGCCAAACATAAAGATTGAGCGGTGGGATTTGTTTACGCAGAATAAATACCAGGATGATACCATTAATGATCGTGGCGGCTGTTCCGAACAAAGTATGTTGAAACTGTTTATCAACCTGATCGGCAAATAATTTCTGACTCCTGCTTACAGAGCTATCTGGTGTTGATTTCTTTTGCATGTATCCAACCCAAAAGAATCACAAGGGATTATCGCAACTAACCCACGCAGAGAAATTTACTTGTGTTCACCTATAACCCTAACTCATATTTGTGTCATTTTCCAGGTTTTTTGATATCCGAACGTTTAAATCGCCCAAATCTGAGCAGCAAGAGGTATGGTCAGAATAGCTTTTCAGCAAACAGAAAAGCCAACAAATTGTATGATGATTTAATAACGCCTAGCTCATTCAACTATCGGGATAGATTTCATTTCTCTTGTATAACACCCATATCTATCCTGCAATTGACCTGGAGATGCAGGCTTAAATATGATTTCGCTTTTAGAAAGTGCTTTTTCGCATCCGCATATTTTTTAATAACCAGGTTTTTACCATGCCCGGATTTTCCGATTGAGCCTTCACTTTCTCTTTTTTCGTCACTACCCAAAAATTTCCAAGGATGATCAAGACCACTCCGGTAGTTGAAGAAGCTGTCCATTGATAACCTTCCCAGACTGTAGAGATCGCCAGGGCAACAATAGGAAAAAGCAGGGTGGCATAGGCAGCTCGATCTGCACCAATATTACCCACCAGGGTTAGGTAACAGCCAAACGCCACAATTGAACCAAAAACGGCCAGATAAACTAAAGAAACAACATATGTTGTTGAATAATCAAAAATAAACGGTTTACCCATAAAAAAAGCTGTTGCCAACATCACCAAGGCACCGTAAGTCATTCCTAAGGCATTTGTTTGGATAATAGGTAGACCTTGCTGTTGATTGTGAGCTGAAGTGATATTTCCAAGCGATGCCAGAAATGTTGCCAATATACAAAAGAGAATACCAGCCATACCAGACTGTGCCAGAGAAAAACTTGTTATTTCCGGACGAAAGACCATGACTATGCCAACCAGGCCCAGGCTACCGCCGATCACCACCCTTTTTTCGATGGGATTCCCAAGGATCAATGTGCCATTGACGATGTTCATCATTACAATTGTAGAAAACACTACAGCAGCAAGACCACTGGTGAGAGAGAGCTCCGCAATATAGAAAAACAGATAGTTAAAGCCAAAGAGCAACACTCCCTGGAGAAACATGAAACAGTGCTCCTTAACAGTGAAACGCATCGGCAATCCCCGCAACAAGCAATATATCAGGAGGATTATGGCGGCGAGGGCAAATCTATAGGTAACTGATACCATGGGGTCCACAATACCCAATTGCATTTTAATACCAATCCACGTTGAACCCCAGATTATGACTGTTAATATGTAAAAAAGCGCATTTTTCATGTTATTTTCCAAATTCAGTGCCCATAATAAGTAAACTTATCTACTTTATTGCATTCTGCATATTTGTTGACTTGCCAGATGCCCGAGTTTCTGTATAGCCCATCTGGAGTCCTCTGACCAAAACGCACCATTGAGCCGCAGACAGTTTCGAAATTGATTTCTGGCCGAGAAAATTGACCCTGGTGCAATGGTAATTTTGTACTTTTCCGCCTCAACATAAAGCGTCATGGTGTCATAATTTTCCGGTAATTCAACCCAAAGAATGAAACCACCCTTTGGCCTGGTAACCCTGGTTCCCTCAGGAAAATAATTTCTAATGGCATCTGTCAGTTGGGCAAGTTTAATGGAATAAGCTTTGCGTATTGTCCTGAGGTGATGAGCGTAGCCACCATTTTCCAGGAACTCTGCCACTGCCAGCTGCGTCGGGCTTGCACTGGCAACATTTGTTACCAGTTTACGATGTAATACCTGGTTGCGGAATCTACCTGGAGCAATCCAACCAATCCGATAGCCGGGGGCCAGGGTTTTGGAAAAGGATGAGCACAACAGCACATTCTCACTACGATCCCAGGCTTTGACGACACTGGGACGCTGATCGCCAAAACAAAGATCTCCATTGATGTCATCTTCAATCAGCGGCACTCCTGCTTCAGCTAGCAAGGCTGCAAGTTCTGCTTTTTTGTTGTTGCTGAGACATGATCCCATGGGATTATCAAAATTAGAGATAACGAGACAGCAGGCAATCGCGTCCCGCTGGAGCACACGCCGCAGTGCATCAAGATGCAATCCTTGAGAAGGTGAATTGGGGATCTCTATTACCCTTAATCCCAAAAGCTTAAACATCTCGATAAAATTGAAATAAATTGGAGAACCTACCGCAACGGTATCTCCCGGTTTACATAATACCTGTAAAGCGAGATATACACCTTCTGCAGCACCAGAAGTAATGACGATATCATCATGAGTTAAAGTACAACCTGCTTTCATCATCCACCGGCTTATTTGGCTGCGTAATTTCCGGTTTCCAGGCGGAATTGCATAACTTGTGCTTTCCAAACGATGTCTGCGGGTCTCAGAGGCAAGTATTCTACTCAGTTTTTCCGAGGGCATCAGCCCTGGATCAGGAATAGCTGCACCAAACTGAATTCTATGATGGTCCAGAATATCTTCCATTATCCGCACAACAATATCAGTTGAGCTAATTGTTCTAGGACTGAAATCAGTTCTCTCAATATTAGGTTCTCGCGGTACTTCTGGTGGCTTGGGACAGACGAAATATCCAGATTGGGGTCGAGCTTCAATTATGCATTGATCTTCAAGATGACCATAGGCAATTTTTACAGTATTAATACTGACTTGAGCTTGTCTGCTCAGCTCGCGAATGGATGGAATTCGATCACCTACTTTGAAGGTTCCGCTTTTCACAAGAGTGGCAATTCTGTCTGCAACCTCTTGATATAGATGTTTTTCTGTCATTTTACCTGTTTGTATTACGTCCATGAAAAGATGATAACCCATCAGAGCGAATAGACACAGATACAGTAACACACAAAATCAATGGGTACAGTGTCAATTACTTTAATTATTAATGGATACAGTCGTAGGAATTATACGATGGTGAGATCAGGGGTGTATTGAAAGACTAGTCTTTCCGGTAAAGTTCAAGAAAAGAAGAAAGGCAGGCTACCTGTCTGGTACCTGCCCGTATGGAATAGTAAAAATCAGTCCAGTAAATTTATGCAGTATATTCTAAGTGTATGCTATGGAGAGTAGCACCTGTTTACTTTCTTCGGTTTGCATCTTTTTCCAGGGTTTTATATCGCTTTTTAGATACAAGCTTATGTTTAAACTCAGGAGCTTCGATCTGCTCATGTTTGCCTGCACGGGCATAACGCTCAGCTTGGTCCATAGCTGCACGGATCTCTCTATTTGGTGCTTGGGCTCTGGCTTTTCTATCGCGCCTCAGCTTCGGCCTGGTAATCACATCTGGATCAGCACCATTCTTCAGCTTCATAATATATTCTGTTGCTTTAATCTGATTTTTGGTGATTTTCTCTTTCCACCCAGCATAGACCGGTGAACAGAAAGAAAAGATAATACCTATAATAACCATCCACTGTGTATATTTTCTCATGGTATTCCTCCATGCATTAATCAACTGAATCTAGGTTGAATCTGCCTCAACTAGATGATAAAAAGTTTTTATTATAGAGAAAAAAATAAGCACTTATATTCCAAAAACCTAATAGATAGTTTCTATCTTAAAACTCAGGATTTTGATTGAGATCGGAGTCTGCGCTTACCTCCGAGGATAAAATTTTGAGCATAACAAAGATATCGATCAAAATAATAGTTTTAGGATGGGAACTAGATAAATATACAACCAATGTAGCCCTTGGTCATGTAGAAAAGCACATGCTTTTGACGCTATCCACAAACGAACTATATTTACTAACAAATACGCGTGCACAGTATATGTCTGTTTTTTGTGCTGTGTTGTGTTTGAGGTAAAGGTACAGCAAACACTGTTTAATCACTTTAGAGCAATTTAAGTTTCGTTCGAATCAACAATCGATTTCACTTGAAATATACTTGAAAGTAATTTAGAAAACAAGAACGACTTAAAACTAAGCCCTTGAGAAATGGAAGAATGCAACATAGTACAATTACTTTTTCCTTTTGCAGCTGGATAGAAAATGAAAACCATTGAAACAGAAGTGCTCATTATCGGCGGTGGAGTTACCGGTGCTGGAATAATGAGAGATCTATCACTGCGTGGAATCCACTGCATTCTTGTGGAAAAACGTGACCTCTGTGCAGGTGCCTCTGGAGGAAACCACGGTTTACTCCACTCCGGTGCCCGCTATGTTTCCAACGATCTTCAGTCTGCTATTGAGTGTCGGATAGAAGGCCAGATTTTAAAAAAGATTGCTCCCCACTGTATTGAAGAAACTGGGGGGCTTTTTGTCAGCGTAAAAGGAGATCACCCTGATTTTGGAGTGAATTTTCCCTCGCTATGTCAGGCAGCGGGTATCCGCTGTGATGAAATAGGGATTAGCGAGGCCCGCTCCATGGAACCAGTTTTATCTGAATTCCTCACCAAAGCTTTTTATGTTAACGATGCCACCGTTGATCCATTTCATCTCGCCTTGGAAAATGTGGCTCATGCGGCCATGACCAATGAAAGCAAATATCTGCCCCATAGCCAAATAATCGCTTTTGCTCAGCAGGATTCGGTAATCAAAGAAGCAATATGTCACGATAACCGCTCCGGCCAACGTTTTAATATTAGAGCTCGTCAGTTTGTAAATGCGGGCGGTGGCTGGGCAATGAATATCGCGAAGTTGGCAGGTTGTGACGATGTCCACCTTCTCTGGTCCAAAGGCACCTTACTGGTCAGCCATGACAGGCTGACCGATCGGGTTATCAACCGGCTAAGGCCACCTTCAGACGGCGATATCATTGTCCCAGGAGGGACAGTATCAGTGCTGGGAACAACTTCTTTGCGCACCACCGATATCGATAACGTTCGACCCACCGTCGATGAGGTGAACAAGAACGTTCGCGAGGGTATGGCCATGATTCCAGCAATATCAACAACTCGGTTTATCAGGGCATTTTCGAGGGTTCGCCCACTTGTCCAAGTTGCTGAAAGTAGTGATGACCGAAATGTCGCCCGTAATTTTTCTCTCTTTGACCACCATGATTCACTAGAGAACTTTTGTACGATTACTGGCGGAAAACTGACAACGTTCAGGCTTATGGCGGAAAAAACTGCAGATCTTGTTGCTGCAAGATTAGACAACCAATACAACTGCATCACTCATACCAAACCACTTCCAGATACTGGGGGGTGCCGGTGGACAGAACCAGGAGCGTCTCCTCGCTACTGGTTTACCTCGAAAAATCCAAATGACATGATCCTGTGTGAATGTGAGATGGTGCCTCAATCAGCAATTACCCAAGTTCTCGCCGACTCTCCAGGTGCTGAAGAAGAAATGAGCCTTGAAAGCATTGCGCTGCGCACCCGTGCGGGCAAAGGTCCATGTCAGGGGTCGTTCTGTGGAATTCGAATTGCATCACATCTCTATGATGAGCACTATTACACCGACAAAAGAGGGCTATACCACATGCGTGATTTTTTCAGTGAGCGTTTCAAAGGGATGCGCAGTGTGATATGGGGACAACAAATGGCTCAAATGGAACTTGCTGAAGCGCTCCACTGTGGCTTGCTTGGACTTGAGAATCTTGAGACCTCAACAGAAAAAGAATAGAGCTATGCGCCAGGAAATACGTAAAATCAAAACTGATTTGGCAATTATAGGCACAGGTCTGGCAGGCATTGCAGCATCAATCTTTGCTCTTAACAGAGGTATTTCCTGTGCACTAGCGGGGAATACCGGAGCATTGGCTTACACTACGGGTTATCTTGATCTGCTGGGCTATTATGATTCCCAGTTCATCAGTAATCCCTGGGAAAGATTATCTATTTTACAGGAAAAACACCCAAACCACCCCCTTGCAGGCGTTGAAAGTGGCCAGATCAAAACAGCTTTTGATGAATTTACACACTTTATCAGCAACATAGGGATAGGATATACTTCAGCTGGAGATACCAACTTACACGCTTTTACCCCGGCTGGAACGATCAAGCCGACATTGTGCGTACCAACAACCATGGAAAAAGGAGTTCACGCTCTCCAGGAGAAAGTAGGCTGTACTATCTTTGGCTTCAAAGGTCTCAAAGGATTCAGTTCCCACCAAATCAAGGCAAACTTAGTCGACAAATGGCCAGATCTTAAGGCAAAAACAATTCTATTTCCCGGACATGAAGAGGGGGAACTTTATCCTGAAGTCGCAGCCCGTTCTCTTGAAGTGCCAACAAACAGGGAACGACTGGCAGAATTGTTGATAAAGGAGTCTGGCGTGTGCCAATATGTTGGTTTACCTGCAATTCTTGGAATGCATAACCCGGATTCTGTACTTGCTGATCTTGAAGAACGTACAGGACTCTTCATTTTTGAAATTCCCACTATGCCGCCATCTGTTCCGGGAATACGGCTGCGTGAAATAATTGAGCAGATATTTCCCCAAAAAGGAATGACGCTTATACCTCAACAGAAAGTCAATAAAATTGAATTTACCCCCGATGCATTAATTCTGCGGTTGGCAGATAATTTTGGGCCTATAGAAATTATGGCTAAGACCACCTTGTTAGCAACGGGAAGGTTTCTCAGTGGCGGTTTAGAGGCCCAATTTGACCAGATTGGTGAACCACTGCTTGATCTTCCGGTATACCAGCCTCCATCACGGCAGGAATGGTATCAGGAAGAATACCTGGACAGCAGAGGACATGAAATTCATCTTGCTGGTATTGAAACCGACAAGGATCTCCGTCCCTTAGGCCGTGACGGCAACGTACATGATAAGCGACTTTATGCCGCAGGTATTATCCTTGCCCACCAGGATTGGATACGACAACGTTGTGGTGCAGGTGTAGCCATTGCCAGTGCTTTTAAAGCCGTTGAGGCTATCCAGCGTTACTTGCAAGATTGATGAAGCTCTTGTGCTGAATCTATAGAATAAAATGTTATGTCACAAAAAAAGAAATCACCTATAAACTTTAAAGAAAAAGCACTTGAACTATTACCATCGGGTGCAAACTTTGATGCCTGTCTTACGTGCGGGCTTTGCTCATCCGGATGCCCTGCGTCGGGTCTTGAGAATATGGATCCGCGTAAGTTTATCCGCATGGCTATGCTCGGCATGGACAATGAACTTACTGAAACTCCTTGGGTTTGGCTCTGTACCCAGTGTAAACGCTGCCAACATGTGTGCCCGATGAGCATTGATATTGCACAACTGGTGTTTTATGCCCGTGGCCAATGGCCCAACGACAAGAAGCCTTCAGGTATTGTGCGTTCATGCGAGCTAACCCGTTCTACCGAAAGCACCAGTGCTATGGGTTTGCCTCCCGAGGATTTCGTATTTGTTGTTGAGGATGTCCTTGAAGAAGTCAGAGAGCAGCAGCCAGAATTTAGCAACATCCAGGCCCCTATGGACAAAAAAGGTGCCCATTTTTTTGTCAACCAAAATTCCCGTGAACCCATGAGTGAGCCAGACGAGATGGTACCACTCTGGAAAATTTTTGACATTGTCGGAGCTGACTGGACATACTCATCCAAAGCATGGGCTGCGGAGAATTTCTGTATGTTTTCGGGTGATGAGGAAGCCTGGTTTGAGGTGATTCAAAAAAGAGTAGATGCCGTCAATGAGCTCGGCTGTAAAGTTTGGCTAAACACCGAGTGTGGCCATTCCTATTTCACCATGTGGAACGCCATAAATCGCTTTGAGATGGATGCTAATTTTGAACTTAAAAATCTGGTAACCTGCTATGCCGAATGGATTAGAGAAGGCAAGCTTCCGGTAAATTCAGATTGGAACAGCAAAAATATCAAATTCACAGTCCAAGACCCATGTCAAATTGTTCGCAAAGCATATGGCGAATCTATTGCCGATGATATGCGCTTTGTCGCTAAGAAACTGGTTGGTGAGCAGAATTTTATTGATATGCAGCCTAACCGCAGCGCCAACTATTGCTGTGGTGGCGGTGGTGGTTTTCTGCAAGCTGGTATGACCGAATTTAGAAGAGCTTATGGACGTAGAAAATTTGACCAGATTGCTGCAACAGAAGCAAAATATGTCCTTACCCCCTGCCATAACTGTCATTCACAGATTGAAGACCTAGGCCATCATTATGGCGGACAGTATCACGTTGTCCACTTCTGGACACTTATCTGTCTCTCCCTTGGTATACTTGGCGAAAATGAACGAACCTATCTGGGACCGGATTTATTGGAACTGATTGACTAGTGTAATTGCTAATTAATATCTAACCAACTATCATAGACATAAATAACCATACCAATCTGTTAGCCTGACTATTTCACGAGTTGAGACTGCCTTCTCGTTTAGCAGACTTGTGATTGGCAGATAAGTACCCTCAAAGTTGGACATATACTCCGACTTCGATAGCTGCCTGTATCGACTCGCCTTCGATTAACATTCTGTTATTCAATAAGAAAAGTAACGGTGGTACAAACTGTACCTTATAAAAACACAGCCTCTGACTCCGCTCTAATCCTCTTTGTCTGTGTCGAGAAAAGACTGACCCGCATTTCTCATGTGATCTGAGAATGCTCATAGCGCCTATGTACGTTCATCTCCCGCTTATAGATGTTGCAAAAATGGAAAAAATTGGGAATATCCTATCATAAAAACCTAGCTTTTTTAAAAAAATACTTTAGTGTACGCATACACTATATTGTATACATTGGAGATGCTTGTGCTAACAGTTGGTGTGTTGAAAGAGAATGGAGTCTAGGAGATCAACACAAATGCCACAATACAGAGTTTTTCAGGTAAAGGATAATCGGTTTCATTTTAAGTGCCCCGATTGTCAGACGAAAAGGATACTTCCGGTTCCACCGGCTGTGAGAACGAAGAATGTTAAATGTCACCGATGTGGTACAATTGCCAAATGTATCCTTAACCGGCGCCTCACCCAACGCCAATCGCAAAGTGGTAAAGCAACAATGATACTGGCTGGAGGTCGAGAACTATCAATTGACCTTCACGATATCTCCCCAAATGGTTTAAGCTGTAGTATTGATGTAAATGTTGCTCCGATGATTTCCATCACCGATGAGGTGCATTTTAGCTGCGGCTGGAATCCTGACTTGTTTACCAGAAGCAGTTATATCATCAAAAATATCCAGGGAAACAGGGTGAGTGTTCAAGGTAAAACTCACATTCCCCATGATTTCCTTCGTTAATCTTTTTCTATAATCGTTCATATAGTATTTTCCTAAATTCCAGGGTCTTAGCCCGGATATTTCACGAGTCTGCTGGGTTTATGGACAAGGCATCAAGGGTGAAGCTGTAGTTTGCTACCACAAACCCTTGATAACGAAGGGCATGAGCCCAGCAGGCTCGCCCATTGGATGAAAATTGTGGTTACATAGCTCTTAGAACATTAGGTACAAATTGTACTCGGAGTAATTGTCACATTATTTAACGTAAAAACTTGAATATTTTAAAAATACGTAACAAAACCAAAATTTTCCATGAAATATTCGGCTTAGTTGTATCTCTTTACCCACACGTCCCCCAATTATTCCAATGCTTCAGCTTTCCTTGAAATAAAAGATTA
>CAZWVC010000069.1:0-14972 GCA_964637245.1 uncultured Desulfocapsaceae bacterium | reverse complement strand
TGTCAGCTCCGGGATGGATATCGATGCCGGTGACGCTGTGGGCATATTCGGTCATGATTCGGGGAAGCAGCGGCACGCCATATTTAAAAAGTTTATTGGCAGAAGAACAAGAATGGCTACAAAAATGGAGAATCTTTTCATTATACAAGGTTTGTGGTCTTTAAACTTGAATGTACCACAGTGTGGTATTTTCGTCAAGTTGATTTGAATATCACAGAAAAGATCTCATGCGTTGAATGAACTGCTGTTGAGTTTCTTTTCATATAGCAAAATATTTTTTCTATCTGAGAGCTAATTTTCCTGTAATGCTGCGTGAAATTAAAGAATTAAGGAAGTATCGGAGAAATCAGAGGAGGCAGGGCGAATGGACTATTTTCAACCGCACCAATATCCACGCCAGTTCCGCGAGGGCGGCTGATACCACGTTGATCTGTTGGCAGACCAGTAATAAACTTGCCAGCATCTCGCCCCTGACTTAAAGGAGACAAGGTGTGAGTCATGGTATTCCCGCCGTTATTTTTTAAGAGTTGAAAGCCTGGATCACCACTACCGACATCCGATACTTCCGTCAGTTCACAAGAGCCATCGCTGTCTAGATTATTACCATTCGAGTAAATATAACGTGGATTATGACAATCACTACCGGTGTTGTTTCCAAGAATAGTGTTTTGTAAATAAAGCGGGCTTCTACTGCTAATTCCACCTCCTGAATTTGCTTTGTTAAAGGCGAATGTTGTATGAAGAAGAGTGGTTAAACCGCTATTCTCCAGGCCACCGCCAAAGCTTGTTTGCGAATTGCCATTGCTACTGAAGGTTGAATTCTTCACCGTCAAGTTGCCATAATTCACACCACCTCCGCCAATCACGGCACTATTGGCGTTGATAGTGCTAGACAAAATTGTCATTTCCGCTCCACTATAGTTGTAGAATGCTCCACCCATATGGGCCTTGCCACCCTGCAAAGTAGACTTTACAATTTGACAATCCCCACGATTAAAGACGCCACCAGCGAGATCACTGCTCCCACCGCCAGTTGTCTCATTATTCAGCAGCACCACATTCTCAAGACGAAGAGATCCCTTGTTTCTTATTGCTGCTCCACCCTTAGGGTATCCTGGAGTATTGGTAACGACCTTGCCGTTTATTATAGACAAATTTTTAATGGTGACCACGGCAGTTGAATGAGTAATATGAAAAATCCTATCAAGTTCTCGACCATCGATAATGGTTTGATCTGCCCCTTTGCCAATAATGGTTAGTGAATCAGAAATATCAAGATCGCCCGTTGCCGCGTTATCCTCTCCTGTTCCCATTATATTCAAACTTAAGATAGTTGCTGGTAAATTAATAACATCTTTTCCTGGATAAGCGTTTGCCTCTTCAATTGCTCCCCGTAGGGTACAGAACGGCAAAACAAAAGGCGGAATAACGATGAGATATGCAACACAAAGTCCATCACCTGGAGTCAGATCATTTACATCTTCTCTGGAGTTGACGGAAAATTCTCGTGCGGCCACCATCATAGGCGGAATAGAGATGTAAATAAAAGTAAGTACGACTATTCTTGTAAAAAGCTCCACGTTGCATGCCCCCAATTTGGGAAGTAGTGAATATAACTGTTGTATCAGATATCACTTTACCGCAGTAAAATCGTAGAAAACAGTATAAATATAAAACATTGCAATTTTCTACAATGCACCAGCGTGATGAATCAACTCAAGATGATTTTTATATTTTCTAGTAGGTAATTGCTAAGATCTACCAGGTCTAAATTAGCTCATATTTTTATTTATTTCTATTTTAATTGAAAAATAGACGATGGATAATTCCTACACTTTTCGGTGTTGGTTTTGTTAATATGATCATATCCTGTCCCACTGTAGCAGTGATGTGTGGCTATGCACTTAATTCTGGGAGTGTCTAGATGGTAACACTTATATTTGGCAACTATGCGATTGCCACATCGGTGGCAGTTGGAGTGGTAATATTTTTAATATTTCGGATGACTGCAATGGCAGGTCGATTTCAAAAAGAGTGGATTGAGTCTATGGTGATGAGAGTTGCAGGATGTATTATCGTCGTTTTTTTAACTCTATGGACTCTATTCTGCCCAAACCAATTATTAATGGAGAGCTATACCATTTTCTTTTCTATTGCTCTGGCTTCAATTTCCTAGTTTTTTAATTCTTCCAGGTTTTTGGGGGAAAGTTCCCTCTGGTTTTCCTGCTCAACCACGCCAAAAACATCTTCTAAATCTGGTCTATCTGCTGGCCCTTTGCTGATGTAATGCAATTTTACTATCCCTTCCGGGTTTATGAGAACATCTCCACCTCGCTGATGAATATCATCACGGGCAGATTTTGGCAGGTTGCCTTTCAATATTTCCCGGATGTACGCTTTCCACGTGGAATACCCCCAGAGATCCCAAAAACCAGCCTTTGCCATACCAAAATAGCTATAAAGCTCTTTTGAGATATCAACAACTACCGGCCACTCAAGGTGTGCTTCTCCCTGGTAATTCAAAGCATTTTCAGCATGTTCGAAAGTAACAACCACAATCGCAATATTATTACGGAGCACTCTCTCTTTTTGTTGTTGCAACTGCAACAAATGCGCCCTGCAGGGCAATCAGGAAAGATGTCGATGAAAAACTAGATATAACCATTTACCTCTATACTCTGAAGTGGAAAGAACCTTTCCATCGGAGGTGATAATACTGAAAGGTTTTGGATTACGGTTAACCCTGGTAAGACTCAAACTCATATGTATAGCCTACTTATAAATATTAAAAAAGCATCTGGCACGGGATAGCCTTCAATTATACTCGTTCAGGCAAGAGACTATTTTCACGAATGCTCTGAAATCAAGTTGTTTAATCAACTTTACCATAATTAATATGCTATTTAACCTCTTGTATATTAATTTTTTAACACCCATCACCTTATTGGTAGTTTTAACTATCAATAGAATATCATTTTACTTCCATTGTATCATGTTTTTTTCTCCTTACAATCTTAACTAAAGAAGCACAAAGTTTAATACACAGACTCAAAAACACTAAATAGAGGTGAAACAATGAGAGGCGGAATCGAGAGTTTGAGATGGATAAATGATAGAGAAGGCAAAGAATATGTTTGTTACAGCGATGATGTAAATGATAAGAAAACATATGATGAGTTAAGTGCTGAAGAGAAAGTGAATTGTGAGGATGTAAATCAATTAATCGGCACGGAGCGATGGTAATTCACCGGGGGCGCCCGATTCGCCTCTACGAGTCGGGAGTCCCCAATTTTAAAGAAAAGTAGTGTTAGTCCGAGTGAAAGCTAACACACTGAAACCATAAAAATACTGTACCTAGGAAATAACCAGCCGAATTTCGGGTATGATATTAGAAACTAACAAGGCTGTTAATATATAGTGAAAGATCTAAGCTGAAACACACAAGATACTAGATGGGATCTCTCTGACATAGAATTCTCTCTCTAACCCAAAACGTCCACCATACAGATCCCATCTAGTTGTTACACCTCCAAAGTAGTTTTTCTCTTCCCTCTGAATCCCGGCAATTATCATCAGCTGGGATTCATCTTTTTTGCTACTAATAACACATATCCTCTAGTTGGTAGTACCACATGGTATCCCTTTAGGAATAATTTGTTGAAGAATTTTAGTCTCATGTGATTATCATTTATATATGTTTCCCTTACCAATGGAGATGAAATTTGTGAACTTAATGAAAAAAATCCTCAATGCTCAAATCCTGCTATTTGGCATGATTCTGATATTATTCGCGTCTCTGACAAGCTGTGCAGTTACAAACCGCTTTGTAGCCGAGGAAAACCGCATCTTGCTGACTCAAGATGAGGCAATGCGGGGGACCTTCAATAAGGGTGGACAGGTTGTTGAATACAATTACCAGCTAGATGGAAACACCTTGAAGCTTAATGGCAGGGTATATGCCCATGGTAATGTCAACACTCTGAAAGTACGCGTATTGTTTGTTGATGACAAGGGCTACAGACTTGATGAGGAAACGGTATATTACTCAGGGTATCGAATGTACAAAACCTATGGAGTGCCCAATATTTTTCAGAAAGTCATTAGCTTGCCGCAGGCAACAGATTCATTTACCTTTGATTTGTATGTTGAGTACCGAACCAGCCGCAACTAGCCCGCATTTCTCCTGAGCATTATGTCAATTTGGCTGTGACTTTTTCATTACAGTACCTTCAGCAAGCTGACGGAGAATTAGTCCTTTCCCAGCTCTATTTGTCTTTACCGTCCAAGGCTTAATTTTGCCAAATCCCTAAAGTTCCAAACCAAGAATAATAACACCAAAAGCCACCAAGCAAGCTGATACAAGCCGCAAACCTCTTTTTCCTTCTTTTAAATAAAGCGTACCTATTAGTGCTGCAAAAATTATGCTTGTCTCCCGCAGTGCCGCAACCGTGGCAATGGGAACCTGGGTCATAGCCCAAAGAGCTGAGGTATAACCAAAAACAGACAGTCCTCCAGCTAGAATGCCAGATCGCCCTTTTCGGATGATATAACTAATTGGATTAACCTTTCGTGTCATACCGATAAATAGCAAGACCCCAATTGCGGTAAACGTTTCCAGGTAACCAGCAAAAGTGAGAAACGATCCCCCATGACGAACACCCATGCCGCAGAGAACTGTATAACCAGCTATTGCAATAGCAGTTCCAAAAGCATAAGCCACCGGCAGGAGTGTAAAGCAATTACCCCGTAAAGACAGGGTTATAATTCCAACAGAAATCAGAAGTATTGCTAAAACCTCCATGGCTGTAAGTGATTCTTTAGCAAACAAGAACCCTAGACAGAGAACAAAAAGAGGGGCCCACCCCCTGGCAATGGGATAAACTACGGAAAAATCGCCTATTGTATAGCTCTTGATTAAAAAAAAATAGTAAATAAAGAAAAATATCATTGCCGCAGCCAGATAACCAAATGTATCTAAATCCGGTGGCGGTTGGGTAATTATCACCAGTATCCCAAACATCAATCCAACAAAGCGGATACTACCCAGGGTGATGAGTTTGTCATCACTCTCTTTTATCATGCTATTCCAGAGCGCATGCATTAATGCTGCAAAAAGAACTAGGAGATAGGCCATGAAGCTGTTTTCTTAATTCTAAATATTTTCGTTCAAATTCAACACCGGTAACTATCATTAACCGGCATACCTGTCATCTTGAAATATTTTTTACAAAGAGGACTTTTGGCTCTCCGTTATAAAGATAATTTGTGGTAACCGAGACACTATCAATCACTGCATCACCCTGCTCGATGATAAAGCCCATGTGTTGATGGAAATTTATTGAGAGTTTGTTGATTGGCGATGTACATGATCTGATTACAGTGCGAGAATCTGCTCGACATACTTCGAAAAAGTTTTCGTATAGCTTTCTGCCAAGCCCTATATTTCTGTATTCAGGATGCACCCCAGCGAAATGGATATACCCTTCTTCTCGTCTAGATTGCGAAAAGAAACCTATAAGAAAACCTACGAGGGATTTATCTATTTCAGCGATGAAGGTGGTTTCGTGGAAATGAATAAAGAAGATTTTGAGAGCAGCAGAACTTAAATCCCTGCCATTCCACCATTCCGGCATTACAGAAGTCACTCGGTGATAATCTGCAGGATCTGCCTTTCGGATAACTATTGCTGAAAGATCAATCATACTTCCGCCGGCAGCTTTTCTATTCTATACAAACAGTCCAGGGTTTTATACTTATCCATTTGTCTGAAATTATTTTTGTTTCTATTTCACCCCTTGTATTATTTTAAAACAATGTTTCTTGATATGTAAGCCAGCGGGGTTTTGAAATTGGTTAACAGATCATCAGTAAAAGGAAATGAAAGCGATTATACAATATTCTGCCAATGAACTTATTGTTTCACAATTATAAATAAGGCTAGTAAATTTTATATATACCCGATTATTTTCATCAATCACAATAGAATAGTCAATTGATTTGAACAGCTTCCACTCGTTGATAATTGTTCATATTTTAGTTCTTTTATATCTTTCACTATTCAATAAAGCCCGGTTCTGGAGAATTACATGCCCAAAATATTTCAGCTTTTTTTAACATATTGTGCAGTTCTAATGCTGCTTTCAGCATGTTTCTTTGAACCTTTACCATTTGATGAACAAGCATGGGTGGAGACAGTTGAAAACACCAATGCTCAGGATGTCTATAAGGAAAATGTCAATGACGGTAGGTTTTTTAATCCATGGCTTGTGCAGGAAAACAGATCATTTTTTAGTTTTCTAAGGTGGCGTCTGTCAAAATATCCAGCCTATAGTGAAAAGGCTCTGAAAAACAAACCAGACGTCATTCCTGATCTGATGCTACGCATAAAACAGTTAGATCCATCCGTCGATTTTATCACCTGGATTGGTCATGCCACCTTTCTTTTTCGTATTGATGGCCAATACTGGCTCACCGATCCTATCTTCTCCGAGCGGGCATTCATTCCTAAAAGAGTTACGCCACCGGCAATGCAGGCTTTGGAGTTAGCCGAATTGAATGGTATTCTCCATGTAGTGATTTCCCATAATCATTATGACCATCTTGACAAAGAGTCTCTCCGTAACTTACCAGAAGACTCCGTAGTATACATTCCCTCAGGCTTGGGTGAATATGTAGCCTCCATTACCAAAGGCTCTGTTACGGAAATGACCTGGTGGGATGAGATCCATCTTGGCCAGAACATGACCCTCACTTGCCTGCCAGCCCAGCATTGGTCTCTCCGGCTCTTTCAGGGATATAACACCACGCTTTGGGCAAGCTTTTTAGTAAGTAGTCCAGATAATACGGTATACTTCGGAGGAGACAGCGGCTACTTCAAAGGTTATGGCGAGATTGGCAAGCAATTCAGTTCCATTGATTATGCTCTCCTGCCCATCACTGCCTATGATCCCCGCTGGTTTATGCATTATCCCCATATGAATACTAAAGAGGCAATTCGTGCCTTCCTCGATCTTAAGGCAAGATACTTTATCCCCACACAATGGGGGACTTTCCGACTCGGTGACAATCCCTCTGGCTTACCACCCCTTGATCTGCAACGAGATATTGTAGAAATGAATCTGGACCCTGAGCCTTTTCTCATCCTTGATATTGGTGAAATAAGACTGTTGTAAGAATGGCCTGCAAGTAGACATGGCCTATGCATGCAGTTATCTAGTACTTCGGTTATAGTAGATTATCATTGAAGTCTAACAAACACTCATTTGGCTCAATGCTATCAACTCTTATGTTTGCAACAGTCAATTTTGGCGTATTGATACTCATCTGGCTCGTCCAGCTGATCATTTATCCATCGATGCGTTATTGGGATAAGGAAAGCTTTTCCCAATCACACCCATGGTATACAAAAAGTATTACTCCTTTTATCATTCTGCTTATGGTTCCTCAGGCATTACTTGCAGGTAGGGAACTGATTACTGTACCATCTACTCTGTTGCTGTTGCAGATTCTTGCTATAACCTCAGCCTGGTTGACAACCTTTTTCATCTCCGTCCCCTTGCACAAGAAGCTAAGCAGGGGTTTTGATAAAGTTAAAATAGAGAGGCTTATTCGAACGAACTGGTATCGAACCGGTGCCTGGAGTTTTGTGTGTCTCCTTGATCTCCTCAAAATAACTCTATGAGAGGTTTCCAGGGCAATACTCTTTTGAAACGTCATATCGGTATTACCCATATCACTCTATTCCCAGATCCGCACATACCCAATCAACCATCCGAATTTATTGCACTAAAAAAAGCACCCTCCACATTAGGATCAGTTATCTTATGGAAGAAATAGTAAGTAGGCCAGAAGCAAGAGGAAATAGGAGATATCAGCCAGTGATAATAGCAGTGATGAGAGAGTTGCAATTACCTAATAGATAGGTTTTTTATCAACAAGCCTTACACAAAGCTGAAACAATCATTATTAAATAACTATGCTCACCTATAATAATGTCCTTGAAATGATAGGACAAACACCACTGTTGAAAACTTCAAAGCTTCCCACCGGACCTTGTTCACTTTATCTAAAGATGGAATCAGACAATCCTGGTGGATCAATAAAGGATAGAATTGCTCTGTTCATGATCCTCGATGCCGAGGAAAAAGGGCTGCTCAAGCCAGGAGATACGCTCATTGAGGCGACGGCAGGAAATACCGGTGTTGGCCTTGCTCTTGTCGCCAGACAAAAGGGCTACCAACTGAAAATAGTTATGCCTGATAAAATGAGTATTGAGAAGAAATACTGCCTGCAAGCAATGGGTGCAGAAGTCATCATGACCCGCTCAGATGTCACCAAAGGCCATCCGGCATATTATCAAGACCTGGCTCAAGCAATTGCTGATGAAACTGGTGCTTTTTATGTTAATCAATTCTGCAATGCTGCGAATGTAAAGGCCCATTACACCACTACCGGCCCTGAAATTTGGCAGCAACTCGATGGCAAAGTCGACGCCTTTGTCTGTGGTGTCGGCACCGGTGGGACTCTTACAGGGGCAGGCGGCTTTCTGAAAGAGAATAACCCCGAAATTGATATAGTTCTGGCCGATCCAACCGGCTCGGTACTTGCCCCATTGGTCACTACAGGGAAAATGCCTGATAACGTTGGCTCCTGGTTTGTTGAAGGGATTGGAGAAGATTTTGTCCCGGACAACTGTAATCTTGACCTGGTAACCCAGGCCTTCAGTATAACCGATAAAGAATCCTTTGATGCTGCAAGAAACCTCCTCGTAACTGAAGGAGTGATGGCCGGATCATCGGCTGGAACCCTGTTAGCAGCTGCCCTTAAATATTGCAGGAGTCAATCAAAGGCGAAAAATGTAGTTACTTTGGCATGCGATACCGGCAACAGATATTTATCCAAAGTGTATAACAATAATTGGATGCAACAACATATAACGGAATAAATGATGAAAAAACCTCAGAGCAAACTTTCCTTTAACACCCGCGTTATCCATGGAGGACAGCACACCGACCCTACTACTGGTGCTGTGATGATGCCTATCTATACCAGCTCCACATACGCTCAGCAAAGCCCAGGAAAGCACAGTGGATTTGAATACTCAAGATCACAAAATCCGACACGTTTTGCCTATGAAAGATGCATTGCAGACCTCGAAGAAGGTACTGCAGGTTTCGCATTTGCATCTGGATTGGCCGCGACATCAACCATTCTCGAGTTAGTTGACTCAGGTGCCCATATCATTGCCATGGATGATATGTATGGTGGCACATTCAGACTTTTGCAAAATGTACGTAAGCGTTCTGCCGGCTATACCATCGAATATGCTGACCTTACTGATTCCAACGCGTTCTCCGAGGCAATCAGAAGAGATACAAAATTGATCTGGATTGAAACACCATCCAACCCCATGCTCAAATTGGTTGATATCCAGGCAATCGCAACAACAGCTAAGGCCAAGTGTGGTGATGTCATAATTGCAGTGGACAATACCTTTGCCACTCCTTTCAATCAGCGGCCACTTAACAAGGGTGCTGATCTTGTGATGCATTCGGCCACCAAATATCTCAATGGCCATTCCGATATGGTAGGTGGAATGGTTGTCGTTGGGGAGAATACTGATCTCAGAAATCGGCTTACCTTTCTCCAAAATGCCATTGGCTCGGTTGCTGGTCCATTCGATAGCTATTTAGCCCTGCGGGGTGTAAAGACATTAGCCTTACGGATGAAGCAACATAATCGAAGCGCTCATAGTATAGCCAACTGGCTGGCAGATCATCAGCGAGTGAGCAGGGTCATTTATCCAGGATTACCTTCTCATCCACAGTATGAGCTTGCCAAATCACAAATGAACGGATTTGGTGGTATGATCTCAATTTTCATTGATGGAGATTTAGAAATAACAAAACGCTTTTTAGAAAATATTGAAATCTTTGCGCTTGCTGAAAGTTTGGGTGGCGTAGAATCCCTTATCGAACACCCTGCCATCATGACACATGCTTCAATCCCCGCTGATCAGCGAGTTGCCTTAGGTATACATGACAATTTTGTTCGTCTATCTATTGGTATTGAGGACACGGAAGATCTTATCAGCGCACTTGATGCAGCGCTAAAAAACTGTTGATTCAGACGTAATTTGGGATGTTGAATATCAAACTATACTGATTAATTGGCTTTAAAATCTGGTCTTCATCAAGTTTGGTTATCGCAGGGAAACGAGATTATAAAACACAGATATTACACCTAAAGGTTTAATAATGCTGGCAAAAGTGGACAGCACACTTTGTATTGCCAGAAATTGCCCTTCCAATACTCATAATGTTCCGAAATAATATGTTTTAATCTGTGATCATGAAATATCCGGGTTAATGATATTCCACTACCCTTGTTAAGGTAAATCGCAATATATTAACGAAGTCAATTCTGGTAAAAAATATCATAACTCTGCTTTTCTCTGGCAAAATTGACAATGAATTACGTTTTGCATAGACTGTTTGTAGTACTTATGCAAATTACATTGTAGACAGAGATAACTCGACTCCATGACTGACTAATCGCCCATTAAAGAAATAAGAAACTCTAAAATTGAGGAGAGGCAATCGCTATGAAAAAATCCTTCCTACTGTTCTTGACAGTATGCTTTTGCCTTATGTATCAACCGAGTAGAGCCAGTGAGACAATCCGACTCGCAAGTGGTGAGTGGCCACCTTATCAGTCTGAACAGCTGCAGTATTCAGGAGTTATCTCCCGCATTGTAGCTGAAGCGTTTGCTCTTGAAGGTATAAAGGTTGAATATGGCTACTTTCCCTGGAAACGCTCATATCTGCTAGCGCAATCAGGTCGCTGGGACGGAACCTTCGTGTGGTTTGATACTGCCGAAAGGAGAAAAAGTTTCTATATCAGTGATCCGGTGGTTGATATCAGGTATGTCTTCTTCCATAAGAAAACATTTCCCTTCAAATGGAGTAAAATTGAAGATCTCAAGGACTTCAGAATTGGGGCAACGATAGGCTATGATTATGGCAAAAGCTTTGAGGACGCTGAGGTTCAGAAATATACCAGAGTCATTCGCAGGCCAACCGATAAAGAAAACTTCATGCGGTTGAACAATGAGTTAATTGATGTATTTCCATGTGATGTTGAAGTAGGGTATGAGATATTACGGCAAGAATATGGGGCAGCTGCAAAACAACTGTTTACCCATCATCCCCTTCCCGTGAAATCTGCCCCCCATCATCTCCTCTTATCAAAAAAAGATAGTCGCAGTAAAGAGTGGATTGAAAAGTTTAACAAAGGTTTAATGCTACTTAAAGACAATGGCAAATATGATCAGTATTTCGCCGAATCCAGAAGGGGGTTGTATCATCAGTGATCTAAATTGAAATCGACTGAATAGAATTGTTGCTGATCATAAATACCGGCTGGCACATTCAACACCAGAGTCCGGAACTAGAACCCTGGCTTGTACATAATTCCAGGTGAAGAACGATAAATTTAATTAACAATTCCATAACAGGTGAACATGATACGTTGGAACATCACATTTTACCGAAACTATCATTTTAAATTATTTACCTATAGATGGCATTTCAGCCTGTTTATTTCAGCATTTATGATGTTGTTTTTTGCTGTATTGCTTTGCTCTGCTAAGGCGGATGAGACCAAAGTCACTATCTTAGTAGACGATGCCTATAAACCATTCTGTTATGGTGAAACTGGTAAAGCAAGAGGCATGTATGTCGACGTTCTGCGTACAGCATTTTCGCGAATGAAGGACTTTCAAGTCACCATGCTACCTGTCCCCTGGAAAAGAGGAAAGAAGTTAATGGAGGAAGGTAAAGGGTTCGGGTTGACACCTGCATTTTTTCATGGTCATGACTGGCCATACCTCTACCCATATTCCCTGCCATTTTACACCGAAAAAATAATTGCAGTATGCGACGAAAGAGTCCTTGAGAAGCCTCGCACTAACTGGCCGGATGATTACGTTGGATTACGGATTGGAAACGTTGCCGGTTTTGACGGTTGGGGTGGTGAACCTTTCAGAAAACTGGTTGCAGAAGGCAAAATCAAATACGAAGAAGCAAAAGGGTCGAACCTCAATATTATCAAACTCGGCAGAGGTCGTGTGGATTGCATTATGATGGAAGAAAAGGCCTTTGATTACCAGTTTAAAAAACTTAAGGTTAATGGCAAATATGATGAGGGTGGCAAAGATGTCGTAGTACAAAAAGCAAGTGTTATAGGTACTGATCCTGTATACATAGGTTTTTCAAAAACGGCTCGCCTAGCCGGGAAATACCCATTCCAGGATGATTTTATGCAAGAGCTTGATTCTATTCTCTATAAAATGCACAAAAGCGGTGAAATCGAGAAAATCATGGCTCAATTCAAAGAATAAATTGATTGAGACGCTAATGGTTTACAGTTTGGGATTTAGCTCTTCACGCAACCAGTCAGCAAAAAGATTTATACCCACCACCATAGCAATAAGAGTTACTCCCGGAAAAAGTACCATCCACCACATTCCTGCATAAATATAATTCTTGCCGATGGCTATCATCATTCCCAACGAGGGTTCAGTCAGGGGAACACCAACACCAAGAAAGCTCAAGGTTGCCTCAAGCATTATGGCTACGGCCATATCAACGGCCATAACTACCAAAATCGGCGGCATGGCATTTGGCAGGATATGGCGAAAAAGAATACGGAAATCCGCGGCCCCGGAAGCCTTGGCGGCCATAACATAGGGGTACTCCTTAATCTCTAATACACTTCCCCGGATGGTTCGGGCATACTTCACCCAATTAGCTATACAGATGGCTAATATAACAGTGAATAAACCTCGTGATTCAAAAACACCGAGCATAAGAACCGCAATCAGAGTAGTGGAAAAGGCAAATACGGTATCAGCAGCACGCATCACCGCAGCATCGAGCAGGCCACCATAATAGGCAGCGAGCATTCCGAAAATTATCCCGATAAGACTTGAGATAATCACTACAGAAAACCCCACAATGAGTGAGGTTCTCAGACCGTAGAGAATGGTGGATAGTATACCACGGCCCTGATCATCTGTACCCAGGGGAAACTCAGACAAACCTCCTTCCATCCAGGTTGGAGGTAAAAGAAAATTGCCAAGATCAACGGTCATGAGATCATAGGGGTTCATCGGAGCGACTAAGGATGCAAAGAGTGCACAGATCGCAAAAGCTATAAGAATACAGAATCCTAATATTGCTGATGGATCATGCAAAAAGCTCTGTATCCTGCGTGATTGCAGTAGTTTTGTCATTGTGTCCCCCTAATCATATCTGATTCGTGGATTGAGGAAACCGTAAAGCACGTCAACCATGATATTTATGAAAAGGATGATGAATGCCACAATCATAATATAAGTAACGATTATCGGTTGATCAGTTTCAAAAATAGAGGTCAAGAGGAGATTACCCATACCCGGCCACTGAAAAATTGTTTCCGTCACAATGGAAAAGGCGATCAACTCGCCAAAAGACAAACCTGTTATGGTAACCACAGGAATCATAACGTTGCGCAGCGCATGTTTCAGCACTACTTTAGCTGGTGATAAACCCTTTGCTTTTGCCGTTTTTATATACTCCTCTGAAAGTGTCTCCCGCATTCCTGCCCTGGTCAGGCGAATCAGTACAGCCAGCTGATAACCAGACAGAGTCAGAGCTGGTAGCATGATATGCTGCCAGCCTGAAGCTGTGAGCAAACCTGTACGCCAAAAACCTATCTGAACGGTATCTCCTCTACCAAAGGAGGGAAGTAGTTCCAGGTATACGGAGAAGACCATAATCAGGAGAATACCGATCAGAAAGGTAGGGATTGATATGCCGAACAGAGATCCAGCCATTACACTTCTACTGATGAAACCTCTCGGCCACACTGACACCACTACTCCCAAACCAACCCCAAAAACAAAGGAGATGAATATTGCCGTAAAGGCGAGCTCAAAGGTTGCAGGAAAACGCTCCATAATGGTGTCCAACGCATCAATCTGAGAGACATATGACTTGCCGAAATCACCCTTCATAACACCACTGAGAAAACTGAAATACTGTACATAGGCGGGCCGATCCAGTCCGTAAGCCTCTCGGACTTGTTCCCTTTCTGCCTGGGTTGCGTATTTACCGGCGAGCATCAGAACCGGATCGCCAGTGTAACGAAACATCACAAAGCAAACAGTTGACACTGCCAGTAGAACAATTATGCCCTGTAAGAGTCTGCGAATGATATAGGTAGCCATAGTCTCTCTCCAGGGACCTTGAACAGGCCCCTGTTCGCCTCTACATATGTAGTTTTATCCTAGAACTAACTACATGATTTCCTTCACCACAATCCAACGATCGGAACGCGGGGTGAATTTGATGTTTTTACCTTTAACCACCGCAAAGATATCCTGCTGATAATGCAGCGGTATCCAGGCAACATCTTCAACCGACTTCTTGTTGATGGCCTGCAGTGCTTTTTCTCTTTCTGCCCGATCAAGGATGGAAGACGATTCAATTATCATCTTGTCGATTCCGGAATTCGAATAATAGGTTCCGTTATAGACTCCCATACCTTTGTCCTTATCCGGGGTATGTAAAAGTTTTTCGGCAGAACGGCCAAAATCGAAGGAACCGTCAAACCAGCCGATGAGATAAAAAAGATGCTTGAACTCGGAGATTTCATCAAAGAAAATGGATTTGGGTTTCACATCAAGTTTTACCTTTAGACCGACTTTGGCCAGGTATTTAGCAACCGCTTCACAGATTTTTTCATCATTGACATATCTGTCGTTGGGACCGGCAATGATGATTTCAAATCCATCCGGATACCCAGCATCCGCCAGTAGTTTCTTAGCTTTTGCAGGATCGTAGGAGAGCCTTTTCAATGAGGCATCATAGCCTACTGTGGGTACATCGGGTACCTGATGCGCCATGGTAGCCTGTCCCTGCATCACTTTT
>CAZWVC010000068.1:9544-15240 GCA_964637245.1 uncultured Desulfocapsaceae bacterium | reverse complement strand
GGTAAACGCACTAAAAGATATTCGACAACGCCATCCGAATATTCACGAGGAGATGGAAAATCTGCGGCTCCAATCCTCATTGCTTGATAAATTAGAAACGCATTTAAGCAAAGACCAAATGCTGTCAACTGAAGACGATCAACGGCTTACTGAAGTTACCGAACTTAAAAATACTCTTAAAAAATTAGAAAATCAGGAAAACTTTCAGCGTGAAAAAATTGTTGATCAGGAAAAAATAGTTCAAAAGCAGGAAGAAATAGTCTTTTTGGAAAGCCGTATTGCCAGCTATGACAAGGAACGGCTCAATCTACGTGAGGGATCTCCTTGCCCTCTCTGTGGTGCAATTGAGCACCCGTTCTGTGTAACTTCTCCAGACGTCATAGATAACATCTCCAGTGAAATACTTACGCGTGAGCGGGAAACTCTCTTCAAGCAACAGAGTGAATATCATGCGGTGAAAGAGGAAATTGCTGCCATCTCCGCCTCGCGAGTAGGAATCGAAAGAGTACGCATTTCTCTTGCTGAAAAGCTGGCAGATAATAAAAAGTGTATCCGATCTCTTCTTTCCACTGGAAATTTCACAGATAATTTTCTTTTACCTGAAACTATTGAGAAGGAAAAACAATCACTGTCTGGGCAAATATTAAATCTACAGCAAACGCTTAAAAATATTTCCATTCTTGAAAAAGAAACTGAAACAACCAGAAAGCTTATGGATGAATGTAACGATAAAGCTGCAAAGACTGATAAGCTTTTTACTGAATCAGAGTATATTTTGAGAAACCTTGTTGAAAATGAAAATGAGTTGGACAATCAACTTGATAACTTACTCCAACGTCTGCGTAAACACGATAAAAAACTTCAGAAATCATTTGCTGTGTATGGAATTACAGAGAAAATCAGTCAGGAGTTAACAGTTCATCTCAAAAATTTATCACAGCGACGCCGAAAATGGATAGACAATGACGAAAGAGCAAATGCGCTGCGTCTTGCCATTACCCAGACAGAAGGAGATTTTTCTAGAAATGAAGAGCTATTTAATAAACTCTCTCAGGACTCACAGGAGCAGCAAGAACATATGTTGAGTCTGAAAAACGAATTGAGTAGCCTCGCAAATGAAAGAACCCGTCTCTATGGAGATAAGAATCCGGAGATTGAAGAAAAAAAATGGAGTGAACATCTTATAGCACTAGCAAAAGAGAAAAAAATGTATTCAGAAAAATCGGAGAGTTGCATGACCGATCTCATTCGAATAACTGAGCGACTTACTCAACTCGCAAAGGCAACGGATACAAGAAAATCATCGCTTGAGAATGAATACAATGCGTTTGTTAATAAAATCAAGACTGATGGTTTTAATACTGTCTTAGATTTTGAGCATGCCATTCTCCCTGTTGAGGAGATATCACAAATCGGGGAGATTCTTGAAAAGTTGGACAATCGGGCGATCAAAAATGCAACCCTCATTGAGGAAAAACAGCAGAGATTAGAAGTCGAACGGCAAAAAAACCTGACAGTTGATGCACTTCAACTCCTTAGAGAGAAGCTTGAATTAAAGCTCAACAAGCAACAGGAAATATTTCAAGAAAGTGGTAGAATTCAAGGTATACTCGAAGAGAACATTAAAAAATTAGCCCAACAAAAAGAAAAGAAATTTTCTTTAATTACACTACAACAAGAACTGACCCGCTGGAAAAAAATCAATACTTTGATTGGCTCGGCCAATGGCAAAAAATTCAGGAATTTCGCTCAAGGTATAACCTTCGAGTGTGTAACTGCGCATGCCAACAAAAATCTTCAAAAAATGACTGATCGATATATTCTTGTTCGTGATAAAAATCACCCGTTGGATTTAAATATTATTGACAATTATCGTGCTGGCGATATTCGATCTACTAAAAACCTATCAGGTGGGGAAAGCTTTCTCGTCAGTCTTGCTTTAGCTTTGGGTTTATCTAACATGGCGGGAAATACCATACAAGTCGACTCTCTCTTTCTCGATGAAGGTTTCGGAACACTTGATGAAGAAACTCTTGAAACTGCGCTACAGACGCTTTCCAGTTTGCAAAGGGAAGGGAAAATGATCGGTATAATTTCCCATATACCTATGCTTAAAGATAGAATTGATACGCAAATCCAGGTTATACCGGGAAGAGGTGGCCATAGTACCCTCGTTGGTCCAGGAATACAATCCACATAACAATTTAAAATTTCTTCTCATTACTATGAAACAGCTACTCCTTATCCTCTTGCTCTTTTATTTTATTTTTATGATCTTTCTTTATTTACAGCAGAAAAACTTCATATTTTACCCCACGCGAACCAAGCATCAACTCAAGGATAATAGGAGTAAAGAATTTTCACTGATTCAGGAAACCGCAACTCTTAATGGCTGGCTCATCAACCACAATCATGTTTCTCAAAGGTTGATTATATATTATGGCGGTAATGCTGAGGATATCTTCTACTCAATCGATACATTTCATAATTTTGCTGATACTTCTGCACTTCTTATTAATTATCGTGGCTATGGTACGAGCTCTGGGACACCGTCAGAAGAGAATTTATTTGCAGATGCCTTGGCTATATTCGATGAGGTAAACGCCCGTTACAATACTCAAAAAGTATGGCTCATGGGAAGAAGCCTGGGGTCTGGTGTGGCTACCTATGTGGCTTCTCAAAGAGATATTGCTGGTCTCATTCTTATTACACCATTTGATTCCATTGAAAGTATTGCAAAAAAACAATATCCATTTATGCCCGTATCACTTTTGCTGCAGCATAAGTTTAGATCTATTGATCATGCCCCCAAAATACATCAGCCGACCCTGATTATATATGGCGGTAAAGATCGCATTGTTCCGCCTGCAAATACAGAGAGACTCATAAAATATTTATCCGGCAATAAGAAGATTGTGTTGATTGAAGAAGCTGAGCATAATAACATTGAAATGTTTCCTGAATATAATTTGGCAATTCTCAAATTTATTCAATAAGTTAGGTGTATTCCATAAAAGATTAAACAAGGACATACCGATGAGCTTAAGTTCACCAAATTGCGCTGAATGTACTTTTAAGGTTGATACAAGAATATGCAAAGTTGAAAATGGGAAACATCCAGACTCTTGCCCTACTGTGGCAACAGAAAGCCAAAATGAGGATACTAATATTGAATATACAATCAAAGAAAACCAATTATTTGCGCGTAATGCTTCACTTCAGGAAAAAGAGGGGTATACGCAAAAGAATCAAGGCTATGAGAAGATTCGCCCAGTAAAAACTAGACTTGAGGAGACATTAGATTTTATTAGCAGAATGGGATATCAGAAGATTGGCATGGCATTTTGTATTGGTCTACGAAAAGAAGCTGCTATTGTGGGCAAAATCCTTAAGGAAAGGGAACTTAACCTCATTTCAGCAATTTGCAAGGTAGGTAGAGTTCCCAAGGAGAAGCTAGGTTTGTCAACGAAAGATACGCTCTCTGGTGCACATTCTGAAACCATGTGCAATCCCATTCTTCAGGCAGAAATCTTAAATCGAGAAAAGACTGAATTCAACATTTTACTGGGGCTCTGTGTTGGGCACGACTCTCTCTTCTTAAAATATGCTGATGCTCCATGTACTGTCTTTGCGGTTAAAGATAGAGTAACAGGACATAATCCACTGGCAGCAATTTATACCTTAGATTCATATTATCGTGGGTTAAAGTAAACACTGTCCATACTGTCGAGCGAGGTGAATCTTGTCCAACAACTGCATATAATATTGTTATTATTATGTATTTAATAATATCTTTTACTCTCTGGATTAAGTAGCTCCACAACACATCAGAGCAATAAGAGTGTAAAACTCCAGTAAAAGATCTCGCGAAAAAACATAATTTTAACTATTTAGTATTAAAATCCACCATAATTTGTTGAATGATATCTGATGTGATACCATTAAGAAAATGAAATCATTCTGTAAATTTATTATTTATTGTACTTGGGCTAGTAACAATTATGAGCGATTCCTATTACTCTCGTATCGAAAAAAATATTGATTCCTTTCCATCATTGCCTTCCACCGTTGCTGAGGTAATGAACGTTGTCAACCACCCTGATAGTTCAGCAAAAGAGTTAACCCAAGCAATTCTTCCTGATCAATCAATGTGTGTGGCAATTCTTAAGCTTGCCAACTCAGTACTCTACGGCCGTCCCAAAAAAGTGAGTTCACTGGAAACTGCAATTACCGTGTTAGGTTTTGATGAAATCCAAAACATAGTCCTTACAAGGTCAGTGCTAAGCTCATTTGGTAGTGTTTTTAAGAGAAACGATCAGATTATTAGTGATTTCTGGGATCATTCATATACCTGTGCATTGGCAGCAAAGGTGATAGCTGAACATTTCAGTATTAGCTCACCGGGGCGATTTTTTATCGGTGGCCTCATTCATGATATCGGAAAACTGGCAATGCTACTCACCTTTCCGGAGGAATATCCGGCAGACCAATGGCTTGTTGGTTTTTCAACTAAGGATAAGTTAAATGAAGAACGTCAACTCTTCTCCATCACCCATGAAGAAGTTGGCAGTCGGCTCTTAGAAAAATGGAATTTTCCTGAAGCTCTTAGCAATGGTTTGCAATATCATCACTGTCCAGTCGAGTGTGAAAAACATCGAGGGTTTCCTTTGATAATCCAACTTGCTGACGCACTCGCTTATATCTGCTGCAATATGCCTAAAGAAGAAGTAGTAGATATATCTCTGCTGATCGAAGGGCTTCTCCCCGGGATTGAGGAAAACTGGCAGCAAAACAATCTACCCTTGGATAAAGTGAAACTGGATATGTGGTATAGCTGGGCAGAAATAGAGCGGAAACATGGTAATTCTATACTCAGTATTCTTGTTGTTTAGTGAAAAGAACCTCTTTACAAGCACATTCTCCTCACCTCCTTTTCTCCAGCTATGTTAAAAGATTGGTATTGCCCGAAATTGCTCGATTTTCTCTATCAATGTTGTCACCGCTAAGTCTAGCACCAATTTGCCCTTTTCTCTGTTAGCAAGCCAGGATGCCGATTCCATCCGTCCGTCAGGAAAGATTTTCAGCATCTCTTCGGCAGTAACTGGCCAATAATGCTTTTTTTTCTCTATCGTTTTCTGATTGAGCGGTTTTGTGGTAAATACTTCAGGACGAAAAAGCATGGTCAATGATATTTCTGAAGGTGTAGCATGGCTGCCATCCTGATCGTTAAAGAGTTCCTCAAGCAATTCAGTTTCCTTGAGGCCATCATACCAAGAAGTCAAGGCGAATTGTCCCTTGATTCCACGCATTTTCAAATCCTGAAAAGCAGTTTCCAAACCATATTTATTACCACCATGACCATTGATAAAGATGATTCTGGAGAAACCATGATGGACAAAGGAAAGGCACACATCTATAATCACCTTCATAAATGTCATTGGAGACAGGGTCACACTACCTTTAAAGGCCATATGATGAGGAGAAATACCATAATTCAGCGTAGGAGCTACCAGCAGATCCATTTGATCTGCTACCTTTCTAGCAAGAACTTCAGCAGCAATGAAATCTGTACCTATTATCCCATAAGGGCTATGTTGCTCAACTGATCCAACAGGTATGAGCACAGTATCCATTTTCTCTAAGTACTCTTCTACCTCAACATACGTAAGATTCTCAAGCAGCATTATGTATCACCT
>CAZWVC010000068.1:0-9444 GCA_964637245.1 uncultured Desulfocapsaceae bacterium | reverse complement strand
CTCTCAAAAAAAAAGCCGCGATCATCACAGAAAACCTTCGGTTCAATAACCAGCACATCGGGAATAGCTGTTGGAGTAACCTTCATACGTTATCCTATCTTCTTTCGGTTAGTATACATCTCTTGGTAATAGCTGGTATATGAGCCGTCAATTACACCACCAACCCACTCCTGATTATCAAGATACCAGTCTATGGTTTGGGCTATTCCTTCTTCAAAGGTTACCTGGGGTTGCCAGCCAACCTGGCTTGCAATCTTACTGGCATCTATTGCATATCTTCGATCATGACCAAGACGATCGGTAACATAAGTTATCAACGATCTTCTGGGTTTACCCGATTTTAAAAAACCGAGTTTCTCATCAAGTAGATCACAAATTATCTTAACCACTTCGATATTTTGCTTTTCGTTGTTTCCTCCGATATTATAACTATTTCCCAAAATACCATTTTGCAATACCGCAATAATTGCCTCGCAATGATCTTTGACAAAAAGCCAGTCTCTGACATTCTTCCCATCACCATATACGGGCAGTGGTATACCTTTAAGGCAGTTGTTGAAGATGAGAGGTATTAATTTTTCCGGAAACTGATAGGGACCATAATTATTCGAACAGTTTGTTATCATTACCGGGAGATTATACGTATGAAAATAGGCATTCACCAAATGATCAGAAGAAGCTTTCGATGCCGAATAGGGCGATCTGGGATCATAGGCTGTTGTTTCCGAGAATAATCCTGAATCACCTAATGAACCATATACTTCATCAGTACTCACATGTAGAAAAATCGGGTCATTTCCTCTCCATTGCTGAGAAAGCCACATTTTCTTTGCAGCTTCGAGCAAAGTAAATGTACCGATAATATTTGTTTGGATGAATTCAGCGGGGCCAGTAATTGATCTATCAACATGTGATTCTGCAGCAAAATGTACTATAGTATCTACTTGCTCTTCAGCAAATATTTTTTCTACCAAAGAGCTGTGACAAATATCTCCCTTAACAAAGCGATAAGAATCATCTTCAGCGATATTACTAAGATTTCTTAAATTTCCAGCGTAGGTGAGCTTGTCAATGTTAATCACTCGCCAATGTGAATATCTACTATTGATTAACCTGACAAAGTTAGCCCCAATAAAGCCACAGCCGCCAGTTACTAGAATTTTTCTATCTTCTTTCATGTAATAATTCTCAAATTTATGTTTGCAAACTTGGTAAAAGAGCCTATTGTGACCCTTTTTCAGCTAGCTTTTATAATAGGTCACTGGAAGAAATCAAAGTACTATTTTAATTATTAAGTCGCAAATGATCGTCGGGAAATATGAGCAAGAAAAATGAGCAGGAAATTGCCAAAAGAAGAACCTTTGGTATCATCAGCCATCCAGATGCAGGCAAGACAACCCTCACAGAAAAGTTACTTCTCTATGGTGGTGCAATTAACCTTGCTGGAGCTGTTAAGTCCAGGAAAAATGAACGTAAAGCTACCAGTGATTGGATGGCCATTGAACAGGAAAGAGGCATATCAGTTACTACCTCAGTGATGAAATTCAGTTATCGTGACTTTGAGATCAATCTACTTGATACCCCCGGTCACCAGGATTTTTCAGAGGATACCTACCGAGTACTTACCGCCGTTGATTCAGCAATAATGGTCATTGACAATGCCAAGGGCGTGGAAACTCAAACTGAAAAATTGATGGAAGTATGCCGCATGCGCAACACCCCCCTCATCACTTTTATAAACAAACTGGACAGAGAAGGATTATCACCCCTGGATATAATGGCTGAAATCGAAGAAAAGTTGCAGATTGAGTGCGCACCTCTCTCGTGGCCAATCGGTATGGGGAAGAGCTTTAAAGGAGTATATAACATTCTCCGTCAGCAAATCCATCTATTCACCCCGGGAAAAGAATCGCGATTGCAGGATGGTATTACCATAAAAGATTTGAATGATTCTCGCTTAAATGAACTTTTAGGAAACCAGGCTGATGAACTCAGAGAAGATATCGAATTGTTAGAAGGAGCTGCTAATCCATTTGAATACGAGCATTATTGTAATGCTGGCCAGACTCCTGTGTTTTTTGGCAGTGCTATTAATAATTTCGGGGTAAGAGAATTGCTCAATGGTTTTGTGGAGATGGCACCAGCACCTGGACCTCGCGATACAACAAGTAGAAGAGTCATTCCTCAAGAGGATGATTTCTCAGGTTTTGTCTTTAAAATTCAAGCTAACATGAATCCTGCCCACCGCGATAGAATCGCCTTTTTACGTGTTTGTTCAGGGAAATTCAAACGAGGTATGAAAGTAAAGCATCATCGAATTGGTAAAGAAATAACCTTAGCAAATGCTACTATTTTCATGGCTCAGGACCGAGCCAATGTAGAGGAAGCGTTCCCTGGCGATATAATTGGATTGCACAATCATGGAACGATAAAAATTGGTGACACATTCACCCCTAAAGAGGAGCTTAAATTCACCGGGATACCCAATTTTGCTCCAGAGCTCTTTCGCCGTGTCATACTCAAAAATCCTCTTAAAATGAAGCAATTACAAAAGGGTCTAATCCAGCTTGCTGAAGAGGGGGCGGTACAGGTATTCAGACCACTTATTGGCTCTGACTATATAATGGGAGCTGTGGGCGTATTGCAATTTGAAGTAACCGTTGCCAGATTAAAAAATGAATATGGAGTAGAAGCAATATATGAAACTGTGGATTTTCAAGCAGCCCGTTGGGTCAGCTGTGAGGACAATAAAAAACTCGCCCAGTTCGAGTTAAAAAATCAAAGTTCACTGGCAAAAGACTCAGAGGGATTTCTTACCTACCTTGCTCAAAATGAGTGGATGCTCAACTATTTCATGGAAAAATGGCCTGATATTGATTTTCACAAAACCCGTGAAATTGTTTAACCAGTCACAAGTTCAATATTTCCGGTCTATTAGAAAGAAGCTATTTGATCATCTTTTACTACAAAAGTTTGCCGATTAATAGGGGGAGGTTATTAAGTAGGTTCAGCTTGCAAGTACTCACGACTTCTTCACTACCACGATCATCTTGGAACACGGAAGCTTATCTACTCATCCTCATCCCGAACAAATATAAGTGCAGAGCCTTCAGTCAAAGCAGCAGAGACTTTCCTCCTGGCAACCGTAACAATACGCTGAATAGTTCCCCTGGATACTCCCATCCGCTGCCCAGCCTCTTCTTGGGTTAAGTTTTCTCTGTCACATAACCTCAAAACCTCGAGCTCATCAAGGTGCAATTCGATTTGCCTCAATTCATGTAAAGGTGTGCCTGTCGGCTTAAACGCCATACCACAAAAATTCCCTTCACAGTGTCTGATTTTCTTTGGTCTTGGGGACATTTTTCTCCGTTATACGATGTCAATTTCTCATGCTATTGAAGCATGCTTTTCAGTAACCTTGGTTAATTATCTCAATTATTTGCTAGGGGTATATTTACCTCACACAATTTATGATACTTCATTTCGGAATAATACTCAAAATTACCACAATGTCGCACAAGTTTAGGTATATATCACATTGACCCATGATATTGCAAGGGCCTTGATAATAATCAATTAAATTTTGTGATAGTTAATTTTAATGATGACAGTTTGTTGAATTTCTGCACACTTGATTAGCATACATAATTACGAGTTTATTATCGCGTAATCTGTCGATCATACTGCTAATCTGCCGGAGTAATTCTTTAACTTTGTAACCCACAATAATACCGACCTGGGTAAACACCTGCATTGGAAAAGCGCCAGGTCCAGCAACAACGATTGCTCTCACTTCTGCTTACTAAAATAATGACATAGGCGTCATACTACCGCCTGCACTAAGCCCTCCATTGACGACTATTTCTCTATCATCACTCATATTATCAGCTGAGATATCCACTACTGAGAATATTTATCAATGTCTGAAAAGACGTGATAATTTAGCATTCAGACCGTCTGGAACTTCTGGTGGCACTGCAGCTTTAACTAAATATCTCTCACTTGCATTTGTGATTTAGAAACATAAAATACCGGTTACACCCAGACGATATATTGTATATGCACACATATATATCTCCCCCTGTGATACTGTCAAGAAAAACAATGAGCTGTTTTTAATTAAGTAACCCTCTCTACTCACCCATGTTTGAGCTTCAATAATGGACATCTTCACTATATTCTGGTAAATAGTACCCTTTTGATATATCCATAAAAAGCTTTATCATTATCAATTGCAGTACTTCAGGCCTTGCTAAATACAACGGCATCTTAACTGTTTCAAAGGCGCTCATAAGTTTATGAAAAAGAACAGTATATTAACACTTCTGATTCTCATCCTTTTGCTAATCTCGCTCAAGGAGACTCTTGCTGTCTCAAAAAAGGGTAGTGAGCCGTCCTTTTCCGATATTACGGTTACAACTTCCAACAATTATCTCCTCCTCTTTGCTACACTTGACAACGCCTTTACCCCGCAAATGTTAGAAGGATTGCATAGTGGTATCCCCATCCATTTTTCCTTTTTTATTGAACTAAACCAAACTGATAAAGGGTGGAATAATGAAAGGGTAACCATGGAAACCAGGCATGTAATCAGTTACGATACATTAAAGGAATCATATAAAGTTGAAATAGAGGAAAGTGGAAAACGATTCTTCACTTTCCACAAGCTTGTTGATGCCCAGAATATTGCAAATGAAATTAATGGTCTGAAAATAATCGAATTAATCGACTTAAGTCCGGACACATCTTATACAGTAAGGATGAGAGCAGAACTCTATAAAAAGAAGTTACCAATGGGACTTCATGAAGTTGTTCCTTTTGTGTCTCTGTGGGATTTGAAGACCAATTGGTACACTATTGCATTCAACATATGAGCAGGTCATGGAAACCGAAACTCGGCAACTAGGTTTTGACGAAACACTTCCAGAAAATTTGGCTGATCCCACTACTGAATTTACGGAGCTGAAGCGTCAGAAAAGGAAGCTGACACGATTTGTTATACTCTTCTGCCTTTGTCTAATTCCAATATTTGTCTGGATTCAATCGCTTCTTTTTAATAACGAAGTTTCCATACCAGTCAATTCCAACATTCTCATATTTGTACTAATTAATGCCAATGTACTGCTTGTATTATTGGTCCTCTTTTTAGTTCTGCGCAATCTTGCAGAACTCTTTTTGGAAAGCCGGAAAAATCTACTAAGCACCAAGTTAAAGACTAAGCTGGTTATTTCATTTCTGTCCCTATCGTTAATACCAACTATCCTCCTCTTTTTTGTAGCGCTGCAATTCGTTTCAACTAGTATGGACTATTGGTTTAATGCCAATGTTGAAAATTCCTTACAGGAATCACTGGAGCTTGCCCAAACTCAACTCCGTAACACTGAAGAGAGAGCCAGTCAACTTAGTAACGAGATTCGTTCACTTATTGAGACTCAAACAATTGCTGAAAAACCTAATTCTGTAAGAAATCGGCTTGAATCCATTCTCAATTTTCAGGCACAATTTGGGGCAGACAGTCTCATCCTTTATTCAGAGGACGGTATTTATGAAATATCTGCTGTCAGCCAAAAACTTAAAGGTGTCAAACTGCCCAATATTCCGATAAATTTAGTCAGAGGACTGACTAATGAAAAATCCAGCGAGAATATTATCCAAGAAACACTCCAGGGTGATCTTGTCCGTAATGTTGCACTTATCTTTCTTGGTGAAGAAAGGCTAAAGGCAATTTTGATAACAACCTTTCTCGTCGATAAGGAACAACTTGCCAAATTGCAGAATATTACCCAAGGGATAGAGGATTACAGGCAACTTAAATACCTTAAAGAACCTTTTAAATTTTGGCTTCTCATAATTCTTCTGATTGTCACTTTGCTGATAATCTTTGCTGCCATTTGGTTTGGTTTTTATATCTCTAGAGGTATCACTGAACCCGTTGCCAAACTGGCCGATGCCACGAAGAGAATTGCCGAAGGTGACCTTGAATTTGCCATCGAAGGCAAAACAGATGATGAGATTGGGCTGTTGGTTGATGCCTTCAATAAAATGACTGTAAACCTTAGTAGCAGTAACAAAAAATTGGCAGAAACACTTGAAGCCCTGCATACAAGCTCACAGGAATCAGAGCAGCGTAGAAGATATACTGAAATAATCCTGCAGAATGTATCAGCTGGCGTCATCTCATTGGATGAAGATGGCAAAATTACCACTATAAATCGTTTTGCTGAAGAACTCCTTAATATCGATAAAGACCAATACCTCAATAAACGCTTCCAAGATACCTTGCTAGAAGAGCATGCTACAATAATTCATAGTTTTCTCGAGAAACTGCAAATATCAAAAAAATCAACTATTGAGGAACATCTCAAAATTAACATACTGCGAAAAACCTATTCATTACTCATCAACTTTACTCGGTTGGAGGACGAAGAAGGAACACCTTTGGGCTACGTCTTGGTTTTTGATGATCTTACTAAAATTGAAAAGATGCAGCGTATGGCCGCCTGGCGCGAAGTCGCCCGTAGGATAGCACATGAAATTAAAAATCCGCTAACGCCCATTCAACTCTCAGCGCAACGTTTGCGGCGGCGCTATCCGAATATTCTTGACGAAGGAGACAATATATTTGATCAGTGTACTGCAACCATTATCAACCAGGTAGATGAACTCAAACGACTGGTAAGTGAATTTTCTCAATTTGCGAGAATGCCAAAAGTACAGAAATCACAGGGTGATTTAGTAAAACTTGCCAATGATACATTGTTTTTATACACACAAGCACATAAACATATCGATTTCCATTGTAAAGAAAACGCCCCTATCCCCGCTATAAATTTTGATGCCGAGCAAATTAAAAGATGCCTCATTAATCTGCTTGACAACGGAGTCGCTGTACTCCCCAATGGTGGCAATATCGACATTGAACTTTGGTACGATGAAGAATCTGTTTTTATAAGTGTAAGTGACGACGGCCCTGGCACAACAGCTGAAGACAAAAGCAAGTTATTTGAACCCTATTTCTCCACCAAGAAAACTGGTACTGGACTTGGCCTGGCTATCGTGTCTACTATAATTTCTGATCATCGTGGGTATATCCGGGTACACGACAACGATCCCAAGGGAACTGTTTTTGTGATTGAGCTCCCTCTTCAAAACAATGATAAAAATGGCACCTAAATGTTTATACATGAATTACCTTATGATACAAAGGAAATCGCATAAAGTATCCATCAATCAGAACATGTTCCTGCAAGGCTAATGAAGAATAAACGAATCCTCATTATCGATGATGAAATTTCCATCCAGCACACTCTCAAAGGAATCCTGGAAGACGAAGGGTTTATTGCGCATTCTATCACCTCAGCCGAGGAAGGTATTCCGCTCATCGAAGAGGAAAAGATTGATCTGGTGCTGCTCGATATCTGGCTTGGAGATAAAATGGATGGCATTACAGCTCTTGAGCAAGTGAAACAGCAATATGACATCCCTGTCATAATGATATCAGGACACGCAAGTATCGAAACTGCTGTAAAAGCGACTCGCAAAGGTGCCTATGACTTTATCGAGAAGCCCCTCTCATATGACAAAGTCATCCTTTCAATCACCAATGGGCTTCGTTATGCCAAACTTGAACACGAAAACAAACTGCTGCGAGAACGAAGCAGCAAGAAAAATGATCTCACTGGAAATTCTGAGGCTATTCGAGCTGTACGAAAGCAAATTGAAATGGTTGCTCCCACCGATGCCTGGGTCCTTATTCGCGGAGATCATGGCACTGGTAAAGAGCTTGTAGCCCAAGCTATTCATCGACTATCAGCTTCCCATGAACTCCCAATGGTGGAAGTTAACTGCGCAGCGATACCTGAAGAATTAATAGAATCTGAACTTTTTGGTCATGAAAAAGGCTCCTTTACAGGCGCTAATGCAAATAAACGGGGAAAATTTGATCAAGCCGATGGAGGCATACTTTTTCTTGATGAAATTGGTGACATGAGCCTTAAAACCCAGGCCAAAACATTGCGCATTTTACAGGAACAGAAATTCGAACGTGTGGGCGGCAATAAAACCATCAGCGTTAATGTGCGTGTTCTTGCAGCAACCAATAAGAATCTTGAAGAAGAAATAGAAAAGGGTAATTTCAGAGCTGATCTTTTTTATCGTTTAAATGTTGTACCTATTCATGTGCCTGTGTTGCGCGAGCGCCTTGATGATATTCCAATGCTGGTTGAAGATCTTATGGAGACTTTAAATACCAAAGGGTTGGTGAAAAAAACCTTCGATCGTAGCGCCATGAATGAAATGATGAAGCATGATTGGCCTGGTAATGTCAGGGAACTACGCAATTTTGTCGAAAGACTTGCTATAATGTGCCCTGAACAAACTATCTCTGACCATCACATTCAGTTGTTCCTGAAAAATCCATCAGGCATAGAAGCAAGCCATGTCGATGAAAATATGAGTATTCCCTACCAGGCCATAGACTTCAAGGAAGCAAAGAAAGCTTTCGAACGTCACTACCTGAGCATAAAACTTCAGAGAAATGATGGAAATATTTCAAAAACAGCAGAAAATGTGGGACTGGAGAGAAGCCATCTCCATAAAAAACTTAAGAGCCTGAATATCATACAGTAATTCAGATTTTTTTCTCTTAATCATACATGAAAAGGTAAAGCAATGGTATTTCCAGACTACAGACCCCGGCGTCTAAGAAAAAATAAATCATTGAGGGCGCTTATAAGAGAAACACAACTCAATCCAGGCCAACTCATCTACCCACTATTTGTAGTTCCGGGCAAAAACAGACGCGAAGAAGTCCCCTCTATGCCTGGAGTGACAAGGGTTTCTGTAGACCAACTTGGTAAAGAAGCGAAGGCATGCCTCGCTCTTGGGGTTAATGGAGTGATTCTCTTTGGCTTGCCTGAGAGCAAGGATAATATGGGGTCAGGCGCACATGCTAAAAACGGTATTATCCAAAGGGCGATTAAAGAGTTAAAAAACAAAACTCCAGAGCTCTTGGTGATCACCGATGTTTGTCTCTGTGAATATACAGACCATGGGCATTGCGGTTGTATAATTGGTGGAGAGGTTGACAATGATGCGACCCTTGAAATTCTTGCTAAAACAGCACTTTCCCATGCTCAGGCAGGTGCTGATATGGTGGCACCATCGGATATGATGGATGGCAGAGTTGCTGAAATACGTGGGATTTTAGATGAAAATAACTTTGACTCGATTCCGATCATGTCCTATGCGGTTAAATACGCCTCTTCTTTTTACGGTCCATTTCGCGATGCCGCAGATTGCGCTCCCCAATTCGGTGATCGGAGAAGCTACCAAATGGACCCCGCAAACAGCAGAGAAGCATTACGTGAGGCTACACTTGATGTGGATGAAGGTGCAGATATTCTTATGGTTAAACCTGCTGTCGCATATCTTGATATAATCTCT
>CAZWVC010000067.1:0-15435 GCA_964637245.1 uncultured Desulfocapsaceae bacterium | reverse complement strand
TACCAGGCCTCAGAAGATTATTTTGGTCAGGGATTGGTCTGGTCACGCAGCGGGTGGGCCGGTTCTCAAAGGTTTGCCACCCAATGGGGCGGTGATCCTCAGGCTTCCTGGGGTGGTTTGGCGGGTTCTATTCTGGGGGGACAGAGTTGGGGGCTGACCGGAGCTCCCTTTTATGCGCATGATATAGGTGGATTTTACGGCGAACCACCCGATGATGAGTTATATATACGCTGGCTGCAGGCCGGCGTTTGCAGTCCCTTCTGTCGAATACACGGGATCGGCCCGCGGGAGCCTTGGTATTTTGGGAATAAAACCCTGGAAATCGCAAAGGATTGGTTAGCAGTACGCTACCGTCTGATACCATATCTCCAGCGGCAGGGGCGCGAGGCCATGATTTCCGGACTTCCTGTCATGCGCAGCATGGTACTGGCCTACCCGGAAGATCAACGGACCTGGAATCATGAGCTGCAATATATGCTCGGTGATCACCTCCTTATCGCTCCGGTTTTCCAACCAGGAGGGTGGGTCACTCTCTGCCTACCGGATGGGGTGTGGTACGATTATTTTAGTGGTGATCGTGTTGAGGGTGGTCAGGTTATTACGCTGCAAATGGAGTTGGAGCGTATCCCGATTTTCGTCAGGGAGGGTGCGGTGATTGCAGAAGGACCGGCAGTTCAACATACTGGTGAGATTAACAAAGAGAATCGTATTGAAAAAATCCGGGTATTTGGCATCCCAACAGCGGACCCTTTGAGTCACGAGACAGATATTTCAATCCAATATGAACAAGGTTCTACCAAACTGATCTTCAAGCCAGGTATAACATGTGAAGTATATGGCACTCATTATTCTACACCTGAAAAAGGTATCCTTGGCATAGGATGAAGATCAAGAATAACACAGCTACATGGGTCAGAGGCAACATTCCATGACAAAAGTAATAGAACGACGTGAGGGTATAGCAAATTTAGTTAACCGAAAGGGATATGCGAGCATTGAATTCCTGGCAGGAAAGTACGATGTTTCTACTCAAACCATCCGTCGGGACATATTGGCACTAAGCAAGGATAATCTGGTGACCCGCCATCATGGTGGGGCTGGATCTGCCTCGAGCCTGGTAAATATCAGCTATGATGTTCGCAGGATTTCCATGCTCGAAGAGAAACAACGTTTAGCGGTCGCAGTCGCTTCCATGATCAGTCCAGGACATTCAATGTTTATGTCAGGTGGCTCGACAATGGAGATTGTCGCTAAAGAACTTGCTGGGCTTTCGACGCTCTGTGTAATTACCAATAATATTCATGCGGCATACCATCTCTATAGCAAAAATGAAATTGAACTGTTGATGCCGTGTGGGCGTGTCCGCCACCATAATGGCGGAATTATAGGTCCTGCGGCTATTAATTTCATCGACAATTTTCAGACCGATTTTCTACTTATGGGTATCGGTGCAATATCACAGGAGGGCCTTCTTCTTGATTACCATTATGAAGAAGCGTTAGTGATGAGCAGGATGATTGAGAATGCCCGGGAAGTAATATTGGTAACCGATAGTTCAAAATTTCATAAAAATGCCATGGCCCAGGTCGGGCATCTCAGAGATGTCTCATACCTGGTTACCGAAAGTGAACCACCCGACAAGATTCAGCAAATCATGAATGAACACCATGTCTCACTTGTTATCCCAAGTTAGTAGCAAAATTCTGCCTTCGGGATTGGAATTCGGAACTCATCTGGTGGGAAATTCCCAAGTGAACTATGTGGCCTATTTACGTCTATTATCAGCTACTGTCCAGGCTTAATAGACTAACTTCATGGGGGCTGTTTCGTTTTATGCGCATATGTCAGTTATGCAGGGCTACATGGACATTGGTAGCATTAGTTTTTTCATTCTCTTCAAAAAATCATTAGGCGATAAAAAGTCAACCAGGCGTAAATTTCTTCGTTCTGTCCCATTAGCATCAAAGAATAAAATCGTCGGAACTCCTTTGATTTCGAAATGATCTATTAACGCCTCTTGTTCAACTGTAGCGCTGGTTGTGAGGTCAACTTTTATCATTATAAAGTGTTGTGATTGCTCCACTACCTCAGGACTATGAAATGTGGTAATTTCCATTTTTCTGCAGGGTGTGCACCATGCCGCATAAAAGTCAATAATAACTGGTTTTTCTTCCTTTATTGCTTTTTCCAATATGGTGTCAGAATAGGGGACCCAAGATACGCCAGGGCTACGCACTATATATTTCCCGGTAAAAAATATGACAAAGCCTAAACAACAAATACCAAAAATTTTTCGAAACTTTCCAAATCCTGGTGAATGAGCAGCGCTTCTTTCCAACCAGCCAAGATGTAGACTAGCACTAATACCAATTACAGAATAAATAACGATGCTTTGAAATTCAGAAAAGAGGGGTCTTGTGAAATAAGCAGCCATTCCAACTAATATCCAACCCATTAGCTTCTTAACCCAGATCAGCCACTCACCTGAACGTGGGAGTCGATCGATGTTACCAGAGAAAATAGCAAGAATGAAGAGGGGAAGTCCCATCCCAATACTAAGGATAAAGAAAACGGTGAAACCGAACCATATTTTGCCAATTGCAGCGATCCAGCTTAGCAAACCTATTACGAAAGGTCCAACGCAAGGAGCTGAAATCACTCCCAGGGTAAGTCCCATGAATAGGCTTCCTCCAAGACCACGATACGTTCGGGAAGCAAAAGCATTAAGAGTTGAGGGTAGGCGAATTTCCCATAAACCAAATAAACTCAGAGAAAAAATGAGTAATATAGTAGCTATACTTGAAAGAATAAAAGTGCTTTGCAATAACGACCCAACCAATCCGCCGGTAAAGGCAGCGACGACTCCAAGCGTCGAATTAGTAAGAGAAAGGCCGAGGATATAGCAGATGCCGTGTAAAACCTTATTCCCTTCAATCCTTTCAGAACGACCGCCAAAATAAGATACTGTTATTGGAATGAGTGGGTAGACGCATGGAGTCAGGTTTAGAGCAAATCCACCAAGAAGGACTGCGGTCAAAACTAAAACCAGGTGCAGCCCAACTGGGACTGGAACTGGATTTGATGATTTTTTCGTGTATTGTGAGTCTAAAAAATCAATAGTTGTAATGGGGAATGCACTTTGCTGCCACTCCGGATATCCCTCTGGGTACCGATATACGTTTTTATATCCTAGAGAAACAGCCACCCTGGCTGCCGAGTCACTCCGAACTCATGTAAGTCCCGCTCAGTAAAAGATTAGAATCTGGTCCTTATCAGGTCCGAGCTTTTGGGCTAAAGCATAGCGTTGTATCAATCGAGAAAACCAGGTTGGTTCCATGGAAAAATGGATAGCATCTGATATGTGTCCGGCGCGAAACTCCCATTCCTGCCTGGTATCAATGAGCAATAGATTGTTGGAGTCACCCTGGTAAAGTTCCCACAACCTTTCTATATCTATGAGGTTATACTTGCCTCTTTCCGCTTCTCGCTCCACTGATATTTTGGGGTCAGTTGGTGTCTCGTTTGCGATAACGGGATTGGCATACCAAACGATTGTCAGAAGGGCGATCAGGATGCTTTTCAAATTAACCATTTTGAAAGGAGCCTACTCAGGATGGGGGTTGAGAATTCCTGCAATGTTGTTCCACTGATTCACATCAATGTAACATTTTAAGCGAAAGAAGTGGAGTATTTTTCTTCCAATAAAAAACGAAAAGGCTTACTCCTTTTTTGTGGAGTAAACCTTTAATATTGAATTACAGATTAAGGTGAGATTGGATATTTATAAATATGTTGTTGATTTCACCGGACTAAATATTAATCTATCAAGTATTCTCTTTGCATGAGAAATTGAGCCTGATAATCTTCTAAACCTAGATCACCTGCAAGATTATTGAATTTATGTAATTTTTTAAATGTTAAAGTGCTTTTTGGGGTATGCCAGGAAGACTTTCCTGGCATAGGCACAATAAACCGGATGTCTTCTTCGATGATACTGTGCACTTGCTCCTTCTCTTTCTTCTCTCTCTTCGGTGCCATGGTGTATCCTTGTGTCTTTCTATTTACACAAAATTAAATATTGATAATATCTCAATATCAGCTATTTACATTGTTGTAAATAGGTATGAATACCACATATATATTAGGTATATTTACCTATTTAGCTTTGGTTTTTTGTGTAATAACCAATAGCTAACCGCTGCACAATAACAGCATTCTAGAGTTAAAAATAAATGCTTTTTGTGCAAATATTTTATTAATCGTAAGAAATAGTAGATAAATATGCAAGTAATTGGGAATGATTGTTAAGAGAAAATAGCTGTTATATCAAATTGTTGCAGTATGGACATTAAGCATTTCAAATTCTATTCTTGGGTGTCCATTATTGTGGAAAATCTTACCATTAACAGAAAAAACATCTCTGAGTAGATCCATTGTGAGGACAGAGGATACAGGCCCAATAGTGTGCAGAGTTTTGTTGTGGAGTACCAGAAGTTCATCGCAGAATGCTGCCGCTAAATTTAAATCATGAATAGCTGCTATTATCGTATTACCAGATACCTGAACCTTCTCTTTCAGTACCCGCATGATTTTGATGGTGTGTTCTATATCAAGATTGGAAGTAGCTTCATCAAGCATTAGTACTCGAGTCTGTTGAGCCAAAGCTCGTGCAACAATTACCCGTTGCTTTTCTCCGCCTGACAAGTGAGTTATCGAACGATTATTAAGGTGAGCCACATCAAGTAGCTGCAATGCTTGATCAACTACTTCCACATCAGTAACAGATGGTTGGGAAAAGCGGGGAATATGTGGGTGACGTCCCATGAGGACGATGTCGTAGACACTGTATTCAAAGCCAACTGAGATTTCCTGAGGTACAAGTGCCAAGCGAAGCGCTAATTCTCGTCGGGTAAAGTTGTCTAAGGGTTTGGAATCGAGGTTGATCGCACCAGATGTAAATCTTCTGGTACCCATCAATAGGTCAATCAAGGTACTTTTTCCAGAACCGTTTGGCCCTATCAGGCCATAGAAGACCCCTTCGTTGAGTGAGAATTCCAAATTGGTGAGAATACTATTTTCACCATAGTTGAAACATCCCTGGGAAATTTCAAAAAGAGAGGCACTACTTTTCATTGTCTGGCTCCAAGCTGTTTCTTGCGAAAAATATAGCAGAAAAATGGGCCACCAATGAGAGATGTCAATACGCCAATCGGCAGCTCTGATGGCAATATTGCCCGAGTGATGGTGTCGGCAAACAGCAACAACAAACCTCCAGCTAAAAAGCAGGCAGGTACTAGAATTCTATTATCTGGCCCGAATACGAGGCGTAAGAGGTGAGGGATAATTAAGCCAACAAAACCGATAATTCCAGATACAGATACACAAGCTGCGGTAATCAGTGAGGCGCTGATGAGCAAAGTTCTTCGCACTTTCGCAGTTTCTATTCCTAATGTTTCCGAGGTTTTGCTTCCCAGAGACATGATATTTAAATCTCGAGTAAAAAACATAATTATAAGAAAAGCAGGGAAGAAGAGCGTGGCAATAAGCGCAGTGTCAAGCCACGATTTTCCCACCAGGCTTCCCATAAGCCAAAAAATGATAATGCTCACTTCATCATCGGCTAAGTATTTGATAAATCCAATGCCGGCAGAGAGAATTGCAGAAACTATTACACCAGAGAGGATAAGCGAATTGGAGGAGAGTTTTGTGTCAGCCGATGCCAAATAGAAAACAACATATAGGGTAGCTACTGCACAGATAAATGCAAGGAGCGGTACTGAAAACCAGTTGGGCACAATTATTCCAAAAATACTGAGGATTAGTGCTATGGCTGCACCAAAAGCCGCACCAGATGAGATGCCCAGGGTATAGGGGTCAGCCAAAGGGTTGAGCAGGATTGCCTGGAATACGCACCCAGCCACTGCGAGGCCTCCGCCAACAAGTACTGAAGTCAATATTCGCGGAAGTCTAACATCCATTATTACAAAGGGAAAAACTTCGTTCATTGACTCTGGCGGTTTTAAACTCAATAAATGACCAATGATAATTCTTAGAACTTCAGTGGGGGTAATTTTCAGGTACCCCATCCCTGATGCTACAATTACTGCTACCAGTAATGAAATTAGGAGAAATGAAAGTGTATAAAATTGTCTTGGTCTCATTCGAGAATAGAAGTCACAATCAGAGCAACTTGAAGAAGTATTAACAAGGAAGATTTAACCATAACCTTCTGTTCAGGTGTCGTATATCACCTCACACTCAATACATTTTTACGAATTTATTGTCAAGCGATGGTACAGCAACTTAAGGACGGCAGTGGGTTAAGGACATTCTTATAAACATATGGTTTCTGATCTTACTGGCCACTGAATCCTATCCCCCTTAAAAATAGTGGATCATGCAGTGAGCGTAAATTCCACGAGGATCATTAAAAAGGGTAAGCGAAGGAACCGATTGAGTAAAAAACTGGAATTTACCAAGAAGATAATCCGGGATATCCAAGTTTATGGCTAAACTATTTATGGTGTTCTGCAAACGCTGCATGAGCCTCTCGGAGAATGTAACGCTACTCTTGATATAGCGAGCTGTATAGTCGTCCAACTGGGCCAGTTCTGCGGCGGATTCAATTGCATTGGCCAGATTTCCAATTTTATCAACGAGCCCTAGATCCCTTGCTGTGATTCCATCAAAAACTCGTCCCTCAGCTATGCGTTGCAGGTTATCATTCTCTATGCTACGGCCCTCAGAAACAATATTTAGAAATTGCTCATAACCGTGTTCAATACCCAGCTGAACTGCATCTTGAATTTCAGGATTAAGAGACTGGGATAGATTCATTCCTGCTGCCAGATCAGTAGTGCCTATGCCATCACCGTAAATTCCAAGATGTGCAAGGGAATTTTCAAATGTCGGTATTGCTCCAAAAATGCCTATGGATCCTGTCAAGGTCGTTGGATATGCCCAAATTTCGTCTGCTTCAGCGGCAATCCAATAGCCTCCCGATGCTGCCATGCTTGCCATTGAAATTACCAGGGGTTTACCGCTGTTTTGCAGCTCATTGAGTTCACGGCGGATTATTTCAGAAGCAAAAACCGAACCGCCACCGGAGTCAATTCTAAGTACAACTGCTTTGATATCTTTATCTTCTCGAGCTTTACGAATTACTCTTGTTAGTGTATCACTGCCTATGTTACCAGGTGGTTGCTCACCGGTAAGAATATTACCCTGGGCGACAATAATGCCAATTGATTGTTGGTGTACACCATTTCCACGATATGAACGTGATATTTGCTGTAAGTATTCTTTCAGGGTCACATGTCTGAATCCCCGAGAATGAGATTTCCCAGTTATGCCTATCAGATAAGAGCGTAACTCCTGGCGGGTTTTTAGCTTATCAACCAAATTAATGTTCACGGCGAGTTGGGCAGTATCGCCATCATATAGCTCCAATAGATCAGAAATTGTATTGGTGTAACTATCAATTATATTTTTATCGATTTGACGTCTTTCAACTATATCCGCAGTATAGGAATCCCACAGCGCATTTAGCCATTCCAGATTCTGAGACTTGGCTTCTTCGGACATTGAGTTACGGGTGAAAGGTTCTAAGGCGGATTTATATTCACCGACCCGGAAGACATGATAGTTAATTTTGAGTTTCTCCAAAGCGTCTTTAAAATAGAGCCTGTAAGCACCGAGTCCGTGTAAGTCGATTATGCCCACAGGATTGAGAAATACCTTATCAGCATAGCTTGCCAATAAATATTTACTTTGGGTATAAAAATCTTCTGCTGCAATTACAGGTTTTCCGCTATTTTTAAAGGAATTGAGAGCTTCGCCAATATCATTTATTTGATTAAATGAAGCTCTTCCCATGGTACGCATATCCAGCACTATGGCACTGATTCGCTCATCATCAGCCGCTGAATTGATTGCATCTAGAACATCCTGGAGAAGTGTCTCTTCGGGTAGTTTAGAAAAGCCAATTGACTCGTTGAACAGCTCACTGATTGGGTCCATTACCTTTTTTTCTTCAACAATGTTGCCAGAAATAGATAAGAGCAACGCGCTATTGGTGTTAATGGGTCGTTCTTCCTTAAAAAATACAGCGACACCAATGAAAACCAGAAAAAGGAGGAAGAGTGTGTTAACAATAAAATTGCGGAAAATTGTTACAGTTTTACCGGCATATTTGAGGATGTTAAAAATAGTTTTTATTAGGTCTTTCATTAATTATTGTATTCCGTTTAAATGTGAGAAGCTTCTGACATTATATAGTTTTGTTAACACAGTTCAACCCTAATCATCATCATTTTGAAGTCATGAAGTTTCCTCTGCTGGTAACTATCTTTATTTATCCATTGATTTGAAAGGTAGATAGAGCTGAATGGGTTTACGTCGGTTTTTATCGATTAGTTTGGATAATGATATACCCAGAAGCCTAACTTGTTTCCTGCCTATTTCGGTTGACATTCTGAGTTTTTCAATGTGTGGCATAATTTCTGCTGCTGTGAATACGGGTATATTAGGGGTTGTGGAGCGGGTAATGGTCGAAAAATCATGGTATCTGACTTTTAGGGTGATAGTATTTGCCCCACATTCCTTGCGTACCATCACTTTATCTATTTTTTCAGCAAGGGTATTTAGGATACTCTCTATCTCCTCAAGGTTTCGGGTATCTTTTTGAAGTGTTGTTTCACTGCCTATTGATTTCCGCTGGCGGGTTGGTTTGACAGGCCTATCATCGATACCACGAACTATTGAATAGAAAAAGGCGCCACTTTTGCCAAAGTGGAGAATGAGATCAGCCTTACTGAATTGTCGCAGATGTCGGCCGTTTAATATTCCCATATTTTTCATTTTTTTTTCAGTAACTTTACCGACGCCATGGAATTTTCCAACAGGTAAAGAATCAAGAAATGAGATGGCTTTTTCTGGCAAAATTACACTGAGTCCGTCGGGTTTTTTTAGATCAGAGGCAACCTTTGCGAGAAACTTGTTGTATGAGACACCAGCAGAAGCGGTTAAGCCAGTATCCAGAAATATATGATTGCGAATGATTTCTGCAAGTCTGGTTGCAGAAGGATTGTTGAGATGATTTAGAGTAACATCCAAAAATGCTTCATCAAGTGAAAGAGGTTCAATCAACTCGGTGTATCGGGAAAATATCTCCATCACTTTCGCTGAGATCTCTTGGTAACGCCACATTCTATGGGAGGTAAAAATGGCTGTTGGGCAGAGCTTGGCCGCCCTTGCACATGGCATTGCAGAGTGCACCCCAAACTTGCGGGCTTCATAGGAGCAGGCTGCAACAACACCTCTTGATTGCGGATTTCCACCTACAATAACAGGTTTTCCCCTGAGAGCAGGATTGTCAAGTTGCTCCACCGCAGCAAAAAAGGCGTCCATATCAATATGTATGATTTTACGATTTTTTTCCATTGCTCGTAAAACTGGACAACTGTGTCTAATGATGGTAAATGCCTATTTGTTATCTTCTTAGCACTATATTTTTAACAACGGAATATTGCTACAATATTACAATCGAAATCATGGTATTGAGGTGAAAATACTTTGATCATATTTGAGACTAGAAGATGAAAAAGCATGATATTATAAGAACATGTACTTTATTCAATGGTCTGCCGGATTCCCAGCTTGATGACATAATCGGAATTAGTTATGAAAAAACCTACGGCAGGGGAGAAAATGTGTTCTTTGAAGGCGATGATGGAATTGGCTTCTACATGGTTGCTTCGGGAAAAGTAAAAATATACAAGATGTCACCAGCAGGAAAAGAACACATTCTTCATATTTTTGGACCTGGAGAGCCATTTGGAGAGGTACCGGTTTTTCATGGCCAACCGTTTCCAGCATCAGCCGAGTGTCTCGTTAAAAGTACTTTACTCTTTTTTCCACGACAGGAATTTGTTGATCTGGTCAATCGTAATCCTTCGATTGCATTAAATATGCTGGCCGTTTTATCAATGCGGTTAAGACGTTTTGCCAGTCAAATTGAAAATCTATCTCTCAAAGAAGTACCTGCACGACTTGCGGACTATCTTCTATATCTGCGGGATGAGCAAGATGGCAAAGAGGTAGTTGAACTGGAAATATCCAAGGGGCAGCTTGCCAGTTTGCTGGGTACCATACCAGAAACACTCTCAAGAATTTTTGCGAAAATGAGCGAAGAAGGATTGATCGAAGTTGAAGGCAAAAAAATAACTATCAAGGATGCTACGGCATTGCAACTACTCTAGGTTATTAAGCCGAACTGTATCTGTTACTGATGTATTGAAAAATAGATTTAATTAGTTGCGTTTTGTACCGCTGTAGGTAAAGGACTTGCCTATCATCTTATAAAAGCTTCCTTTGTCAATTCCAATCTCTTTGCCACATTTGCAGGTTATCTTATGATCATGCACTTTGTATTGGAAAACCTTAATAATCCTGTCTTTGTGGCAGCGTAATACTTCTCCCTGACCGATCTTGTCATATCTCCATAATTTGCTTTTGCACGCTGAACATTTTAAAAGGAGCATTTAAATTGAGTTGGATAATAGTACCTTAAATCTTTTGATAGCTAACTTTCTCGTCATCGATATCAGAGAATTTATAAAAACGAATTTTTCGGCTTCTGGGAAACTCTCTTTTTACTATTGTACGCAATTCCTTTTCAATGCTGTTTTTTTTGATCTTTTTTTCAGAGACAGCATAGCCATCTACCTTGACAAGGAATTCTTCATCAGAAAGATTATGTAAGAGTACCTTTCTGTTTCTTTTATAGGAATACAGGCCAACACTGTTTGATGGTGGCAATTTCAGTAACTCACGTAAGGTATAATGGATAATTGCAGATTTATTTATTAAAGCCATTCAGTACTTGGGTAAACATCAATATAGGAGCCTAGTCATAAAAGAGGGTTGGGGTTCATCAATCATTTCTTCTGCGTCATCTTGTTGCAGTTGTAACCCAAACATAGCGAGCATATTTTCATCCATTTCAATTTTATAGTCAACAGATGAAATGATATTTGCATTATCAGGTGCAACCAATTTTGCAGTGATGTACATAACGTTACCTGTTAGAGCAAATGTTCCAAGTGAAATAGCTTGTGCTTTCTGGGTCGGCTTAATGTCCGCTAAGTTTCTTGATAACATTATTTCTCCAGAATTTTCTTCAATATACAGATTATTACGCAGCTTAGTTTCTCTGACAGAATATCCAATTTGAACAAATCTGGAAGCGATGTTTTCCTGCAGAATTCTACTGAAATGTGAAGTTTCTTTTAGGTTATCACCATTAACAAATGTGGTTGTGAGGATCGGCTTATCAGGATGGCGAGCAACCAATGGAGGGAATGCTTGTTCTTCTAAATCTTCAGCAATTTCATATGCAAGATCTATTACATTTCTATTGCTGGTGAACAGAGATGTCATAGGGGCACCATTAATTGAAGAGCAGCCAGCAAGCAACAATGTGCAAAGAAATACTAGTAGTACATCTTTTAAGGCGATTCTCGTAACAATCTGAGGTGACTTTAAGTAGAGATTATTATACAAAAACATAAACTGGTCTCCAGGTATTTATTTGGCAGAGCTAATGAGCTGAATTTCTTGGGCATCACCTCTGTCTTGCTGAAAATGGTGGTAATCGGCATTATTGATGTAATAGATATCTGATGATCTAAAGAGATACTTGTTTCTGAAAACCATTGAGGTTGTTATGATGGCCTCAAACTCTGTCTTTTTGGCATAGGTGGTGTTAGCATAATCCATTCCGGCTGCAATGGAGATGGCCAGTAGTTCTGCAGGTGCATTGCGAATTACGGATATTGCTGTGGTGAGATAGGTAAGGAGTCCAGGTTTGAGAGTCCGCAGACGATTTGTCCGATGATGGACCACCTGGACCTTATAATTAACTGTAATTGCTTCTCTATCTTGAACAGCACTTGTGGGTATACCATAATTGACAAGTTCAGTTATCAGTAAATCACGAAATCCTTCATTAAATTCTGTTGTTGCCCTCTGTGGACAAGGCTCTCCGTCATTACCACAGGTTTCTTTAACATAAATTGCCGTATCTAAGAAATCACTACGGATAAGCTCGTTATTGATCTTGTTGGAGAGATCATTGGCCAGGACATTCCAATGATGAGCAGCCTGCATCTTCTCCTGGGTGGAGTAATCATAACCTATCGGTTCAGGAATTCGGGCGCAGGAGTTTAATAGTACTAATATGACGATGAAGAATATATATCTCATTGTTGCTCCTCAAATATGTATTGGATACAACTTTATCGGATGAAAAATTCTAAAATATAGACAAAAAGAATAATATTAAAGAAGGAATTCCTCAGACAATCAATAATTGCCCAATATTAGTAAAAGAATTACTGTAGCCTATTATGATTTATCAATTTTCCTTAAGAGCAGGTCAATAGCACTATGACTATTGACCTCCATATTCATTCTGTCCATTCCGATGGTACATATACGCCCTACGAAATTGCCAACCTAGCTAAAAAACGGGGGCTTACGGCCATTTCTCTCACTGATCATGATACAATTTCTGGTACGAAAGAGGCAATTTCAGCTGCCCGTGAACTGGAAATAGAAGCTCTACCCGGAATTGAACTAAGTGTTCAGCATAATGAATATAATTTGCATATACTCGGTTATTTGTTTGATTATGAAAATCAGGAACTGATCAAGAAAATTTCCGTTATACAGGAGGCCAGAAAAGAGCGAAATGCCGATATTATCAAAAAACTGAATACCCTAGGTATCGATATCTCGCTTCCTGAAGTGGAGAGTATTTCACAAATTGGGCAGACCGGCCGACCGCATATTGCCCAGCTTTTGTGTCGTAAAAGAGTAGTGAGGAATTTAAATGAGGCGTTTGCCAAATATCTGGCGAAGGGCCAGAAAGCGTATGCTTCGCGTTTTGTATATTCCTCAGCTGAGGCTATTAGTATTATTAAGAAAAGCGGAGGATTGGCCATCCTTGCGCATCCCTATCAGGTCAATCCGACATTAAAGGAAACAGAAAATATTGTAAAAGAGCTTGTCAGCCTTGGCCTTGATGGTTTAGAGGTGTATTATCCTACTCATTCGGCTAAGATACGGAAAAAGCTCAAAACCCTGGTGAAAAAGTATGATTTAGTGGCCAGTGGCGGAAGTGACTATCACGGTGTTATTCGACCTGGCACTGAATTGGCGGGTGGGGTCAATGTATATGTTCCCAATGAGATTTTGGCCAATTTGAAGCAAAAATGGCAAGCAGTGAATATCTTGGCAGAGAGATAAAACAATAATAAAAAATAACAGGGTTCTATGTATTCAATACTGATAGTTGACGATGAACCGAATTATCTGATAGTTCTCTCAGAATTAATGCGGGAGGAGGGGTTTGAAGTATACACAGCTCCAGGCGGTAAAGAAGCACTTGAGATCGTCAGAGAAGTTGATCTTGACCTTGCCATAAGTGATATGCAGATGCCTGAGATGGATGGGCTGCAACTGCTTGCTGAAATTAAAAAGATAAATGCTGATTTACCGGTCATAATTGTCACAGCTTACGCAGAAATTGAAAAAGCAGTAACAGCGATGCAATCAGGTGCTTTTAGTTACCTGGCTAAGCCTTTTTCCAATGATGAACTGATCATCAATATCAACAAGGCGGCCCATCATTACTCTCTTTTACGGGAAAATATACGTTTACGTAAGGAGATCCATGGGAAAAATAACTTTGGCGGTATGGTTGGTAAAAACAGTAAAATGCTAGAAGTTTATGAGCTTATCGAAAAAGTAGCACCAACGCCAGCTTCAGTGCTAATTACCGGAGAGAGTGGTACCGGCAAAGAATTGGTGGCTAAGGCCATTCATATTAACAGCCCCAGAGAATCACAACCCTTCATAACAGTCAATTGCGCCGCTCTTTCAGACAACCTGCTCGAAAGCGAATTATTTGGTCACGAAAAAGGAGCTTTTACAGGAGCTGTGGGGATGCGCAAGGGAAGATTTGAACTTGCCAACCAAGGGACGATTTTTCTCGACGAGGTAGGGGAGATTCCTTTGGCACTGCAGTCCAAACTGTTACGGGTTTTGCAGGAAAAAACCTTTGAAAGAGTAGGTGGTATCAAAACCCTGAATGTTGATGTTCGTATTATTAGTGCATCAAATAAAGATCTCAAAGAGGAAGTGGTTCTAGGCAATTTCAGGGAAGATCTGTTCTACCGTTTAAACGTCATTCATGTTTCTTTACCACCATTGCGGGAAAGAGTGGATGATATGCCCCTGTTGGTTGATTTTTTCATTCAGAAATTTGCCCAGCAACTGGGCAAAGAAAATCTGGAGATCTCTCCCGAGGCTTTACGACTGCTGTTAACACTGCCTTGGGAGGGGAATGTTCGTGAACTTGAGAATACCATAGAACGGGCTGCGATTTTATGTGATGGCAATACTATTCATGCCGAAGATGTACAACCTGAATCGGTGAGCGTTGAAACTAAATCTAACTGGAGCGAAGGAGTAGATCTGTTCCAGATAATCCCATTTGATATTGGTTTAAATGATGTTCTCTACTCGGTTGAAGAGAAGATGCTGAATCGAGCGCTCGAAGAAACTAGCTATGTTCAGGCAAGAGCAGCTGAGAAGCTGGGCATTACTAAGAGTTTATTGCAATATAAAATGAAGAAATACGGTATCAAAAAGAAAGTATAAATTGATACCTGATTGCCTCCTCATGTAAGTTAGAATTCTTGGATTCCCCAATGCAGCTTATTCCGTAAAATTGAGAAATAGTCTCGATGCGGCGGTACAATAAGCTGTAGGGGATGTTCAGCTGTCTCGATATGCAGCATTTCATCTCTTTCTATTTTTCCGCCAGGTCTGCCATCTATTATTATATTGGCGTTATCGCTGTGATTTCCAGAATCAAAAGTGGTTGAAATAGATATCCCTGAGGGGAGCAATATAGGCCTGCTTCCCAGCATGAACGGGCATATTGGAGTGACGAGTATTGACGCAAGCCCAGGGTAGACCAGGGGCCCGCCTGCGGAGAGATTATAGGCTGTGGAACCAGTTGGCGTCGAAAAAATTAGTCCATCTGCCTTATAGGTGGTGATAAGCTCATTGTCAGCTGTTGTGGAGAGATGCAGTATTCTATCATTTGAGTTCTTATTTATGACCACATCGTTTAAAGCATAACCAATGGTTTTCATCTTCTGCCGATCATCAATCAAGGCTTTCAGCATCAAACGATTTTCTACATTAACAGAATCCTGCAGAATGGCTTCAAGAGTTTCCTTAGCTTCCTGGCGGGTCAGTTCTGTGAGAAATCCGAGATGACCTAAATTAATGCCTATTACCGGGATAGAATACCGTGCGGCTTGTTCAGCAATATGGAGAAGAGTGCCATCACCTCCAAGTACC
>CAZWVC010000066.1:0-15737 GCA_964637245.1 uncultured Desulfocapsaceae bacterium | reverse complement strand
TAGTAATATCAAAGGCTATTTGAATATGGACCATTCTGTCATCGATCCACCGTATGGCACGATCATAATTGGCATACCATCTTTTATTGACAGGATTGCGCCCTTCCCAGGCAAGCCTACCGGTTGGTTGGAGCTCTTGGTTTACGAGTTTATGATTGTTGCAATTGGCACACGGCTCTTCCAGCGACCTAAAAACCTTATAACATTTTTCCCCTTCACGATTGGCCCCAAAAGCATCTTTCATTTCACGATTTATGAAGAGGAGTTCGTGGGTGTTGAGATCTGCAACATAAATAGTGGCGTCAATACTGTCCAGAACAGTGAGAAATCGGTCATTGGAGGCTCTCAAGGCCTTTTCAGCATCTTCGATACTCTGGGTCATCTTGTTAAAAGAATGACCTAAAAGCCCAATTTCATCCTTACTGGTTGTATGGATATAATGGTTTCTACTCCCATCAGAAATGGTTCTGGCTGCATTGGCTAGATCGATTATCGGTTTTGAAATTGAACGGGTGAGGATGAAAAATACGGTTGCCGACAACAAGAGCAGAACGACGCCCAGTACGACATTCTTTATAATCAGATCTATTAAAGTCTGATGAATCGGATCGGTGGACAAGCCCAACAGGATATACCAGTAGTCATTGCCTATGGAAACTGGATGTACCAGCACAATACCTTTTAGGGTATTTTCATCCTGGAAATAGTGGTTTTCTATAATGCTTTCTTCATTTATGAGTAATTCGGGTTTGACCTGTTTGCCATAGTATTTCTTGTCGTTTGCCAGGTAAACCTCACCATTTGGTTTGACAATTTTGGTATAAATGATGTCATTTTGACCGATCTTGGCCGAATCATGAAGAAGATCTTCAACAAACAGCCAGTTAAGAGACCAGAATGCACTTTTAGTGCTGGCTGCAATGTTATTTGCAAGATTTTGCCCTTTCTGGATGAGGCTTGCATGGAAGACTTTAGATTCAGTAACAACTGCAATATAAGTACTTGCAGAAAGAGCGATAAAGATAACCAGGATAACATTGAGCATTATTTTGTATTTGATGGATAGTCCCATCTTGAATGGCTCATTGATATCAGTCCTATCTTTATGCATCAGCAGATTCCCACAGTTTGTCAGATTATCCGCACTATGAAAGGTGCGAAGAGGGAGTATAAATCACAGTTAAATCTTCACTGGTACTCCAGGTATGGCTTCAATAACTTGAGTTTCAGGTTGTGAAGATAAAACGTTATCCCTAAATCCATTGCAATCTTGAACCAGCACAGGAAAGGTGCCGTAGTGCTCTGGAATGACTATTTTAGGCTTGATTAATTTACAGGCGTGAGCTGCCTCATCAGGTCCCATGGTAAAGACTCCACCAATGGGCAATATGGCGACATCCGGCTTATAATAATCACCTATTATGGTCTTCATGTCTCCCATCAGGGAAGTGTCTCCGGAATGGTAGAGCTTCAAGCCGTTTTCAAATTCAATTATATAGCCAACGGCCTCCCCCACAAAACGGTTGTTGCCCTCAAAGCCGGTGAGTTGTGCACCTGCCGAATGATACGCTTCCACCATGGTAAAATTAATGCCATCCAGCGTAGATGTGCATCCCTTATTACCAATGACGAAGGTCTGGCTATTGGCTTCAGGAATTTCTGATTTGATGAAGAAATTAAGTTCCCAGGGGGCAATGATTTTGGGCTGGTATTGGGTGATCAGATCTCTGGCATCGGAGAGCATGAAATGGTCAACATGACCATGGGTCCATAATATAAAATCGACCTTACCAAATCCACCCTGCTGACGATATTTGCCGGGACATTTTGGATTGGTACTGATCCAGGGATCAAAAAGGATCCGCTTTCCAGAACAGGAAACAAAAAGGAAACTCCCATGTCCCAGCCACTCAATGGAAACCTGACCATCAAAACTCACCATACCAGTTTGAGGTGCAGGAGAGGAAGCATGCGCAGTAAGCGGAAGTCCCATGAGTCCACCGAGAGCTGCAAGTGATTTTAAAAATTGTCTGCGTGAGGCTGGCATAGTTCATTTCTCCAAGTTTCAGTTTTGCCTGATTAATTGAATCATTGAATGGTATCAAAAGAGTTTGAACCGTGTCAAATAAACATTTTGATAAATACAGAGCGAGGAAACGTTCTGGTTTGTGTTTGAATGAGATTGGGTATGAGTTTAGGGTGAATAGATGCAGGTCTTTCAGTTGTACTGCGCGCCAAATAGAACAATCAGCTGTTGATAACTGTATGGAGGACCTGACTCATCTCTTGAATCAGATAAGGCTTCTTAACGGCATCGCAAAATCCAAACTGGGTATGATTAGCCATGACAGGATCATTGGAATAACCACTTGAAACAATAGCACGCACACCTGGGTCTAAAGCCTTCAACTGGCTAAGCGTTTCTTTGCCACCCATCCCTCCAGGTATGGTCAAATCGAGAATGACGGCATCATATTTTTTGCCGGCTTCAAGGGCCTCGCGGTAAAGCTTGATGGCTGCCTCTCCATCTTCTGCAAGCGCAACTTTATAGCCTATTTTGAGAAGCATTACCGAGGCTAGATCACGTATAAAATCTTCATCATCCATCACCAGTATGCTGCCACTGCCAATAACCAACCCATGCTGCAAATCGGTGTCGGTCACTTGCGGGTCTTCTGAGGCGGGTAGCAGAAGAGTAAACGTGGTGCCTTCGCCCAATGTTGAGTCGACTGTTAATTGCCCATCATGCTTGGAAATGATACTATAAGCTACAGCCAGACCTAGCCCACTTCCCTTTTGCTTTGTAGAAAAATACGGGTCAAACACCTTTTTTAGGTACTCTTTTTTGATGCCTGAACCCTGGTCACTGATACTCAAGTGGATGTACTTCCCAGGATAAAGAGCATACTGATTGCTAGGCGCAAGAGAGATATTCGAGCCTTTAATGACTATTGTCCCTCCTTCCGGCATCGCTTGATCGGCATTGATAACAAGGTTATGGATTACTTGCGCTATTTGGCCGTCATCAACTTCGGCTGGCTTTAAAGCTTGTTCAAATTCGAATTCACAGCGGACATTGGACCCACGGAGAGCGAAGAGTGCGGATTCACGCATGAGCTCGTTAATACTTGTGATCTTTTTGACAGGAGCACCTCCCTTTGAAAAGGTAAGCAGTTGTTGCGTCAGGTCCTTGGCTCGCATAGCTGCTTTCTCCATTTCCCCCAGCGCTCGTGTAGCTGGATTGCCGGTCTGCACATCTATTTTGGCAAGTGAGAGGTTACCGATAATACCGGTGAGAAAATTGTTGAAATCATGAGCGATCCCACCTGCCAGCACCCCAAGGGATTTCAGCTTTTCCATTTTCAGCAACTCCATTTCCAAACGCTGCCGTTCGGTGGTATCCCTAAACACCAGGACGACGCCATGAATATCACCCTTGATGCTCTGGATAGGTGCTGCACTGTCAGCAATGTTGAATTCACGGCTATCTCTGGCAATCAGCAGGGTGTGATTGGACAATTCCACGGTCTGACCAGAGGCAATGACCTTTTCTACAGGGTTGACACAAGGTTCATGGGTTCGCTCATCGACAATGTTGAAAACTTCCATCAAGGGTCGACCCATTGCATCCTTTTCTCTCCAACCCGTAAGATTCTCGGCAATAGGGTTCATGAGAACAATTTGCCCTGCTCTGTCGGTGGTTATTACAGCATCACCAATACTTCGCAGGGTAACGGCCAAGCGATTCTTTTCAGCCGAGAGAGCCGCTTCCATTTGCTTTTGAGCAGTGATGTCTTCAACGATTCCCTGATAATGGCTTATGGTGCCAGTGTTATCACGACGGATAAACGTATGGTCATTTATCCAGCGGACTTCGCCATCTTTGGCGAGGATTCGGTAAGGTTCGTGAGTGAACGCTGTCCGATCCGCTTCCTGACTATATTCGGTCACTTCCTGGGTGACCTTTTCTAAATCATCCGGATGGATGACGCTATTGTAGGGGATACGACCAGATAAAAAGTCTTCTTCTGTGTATCCAAAAATCCGCCTAACATTTCGAGTGACGAATTCCACAGGCCAATTTGGCTCATTACGCCACAGAAAGGCGGCAATTGGGCTTTGCTCAATTATAGCAAACGTTTCTCGGCGATCCTGCTCAGCTTTTTTCCGCTCACTGATGTCACGGACGATGCTCAAATATATACCTGCTTCATCAAGTCGATTGTTAGTAACTTCTACTGGTATGTAACTACCGTCCTTATGCAGATCCATAGTCTCAAAGGGCTTCCCTTGATGATCGACAATCTCCGTTCTTAATACTGAGCCGGATTTTCCGCGGTATTCAGGCGCTTGGATGTCACAAACTTTCATCGAAAGTAGCTCTTCCTTAGTGTAGCCCAACAAGCGACATGCCTGCTGGTTGACTTCGAGGATCTCATCACGATCGTTTTCTATGAAAAGTGCATCACCGGCGATTTCAAAAAGAGCTTCATATCTGGCACTGCTGGTTTTTAGAGCCTCTTGGGCATCAGTCAACGATTGAGACTGTTTTAGGTACTGGTGTTTGAGAACTTGTTGTTCTTTGCGGAGGGTCTCTTCGGCTTGCTGCATTTCAGTGACGTTGTACATAATACCAATGATACGGGGTACACCATCTCCATGATCCAATACAGAGGTAGAGATCCGTATGGCTCGCTTCTTTCCATCGGCATGGATGATCTCCCACGTCTCTGCTAGCAGGTTATCTCCCTGGCGCATTGCTTCCATGCGTGCAATTGCTTCAGCTTGTTTGTCAGGATCCGGATAAAGACTTTGATACCATCCCTTGCGGTTGATCTCCTCAAGGCTATAGCCAGTTAAGTCGACCATACTACGATTCCAAAAGGTAAATTCCACGAAGGGAAATTCATTAATGGTGTGGCATACACACACTCCGTCAGCGGCATGGTAAATATCTGCAAGACTGAAACCCTCAAAAGAAGAGGCTTGCTCAGCATTACTGCGATACATGTGCAGTTCAGACTCTAAATCAGCAATGCGCTTTTTTAATAGCTCCTCGCTCAATTATTCTCCAATCGTAATTAAGTAATCTTGTGGTAGTTTTACGTTGAAATCTCATGAACTCCTTCCCCATATCTAAAAGCTATCTTTTTTCTGATACATTTTCCAGTTTTTTTCACAGGCCCAGGCCTCGAAGGTTGAAAAAATGTTCTTTCCTGTCTTGGAAAAGCTTTTTGTTTGAGCAACTTCAATAAAGCAACACAGCATATCTATGTAGAGATTAATGGTAACATAAAAAAAATGACAGTCTGTCATGCACCCCTTAACAGCTATTAATTTGCGTTATGGATCGGGGGACATACAATAGAAATACAGGGAGAATAGATCTGCTAAGTGATGAATTAACTCTATATGAAGAAACTAAATAGGTGAAAAACATGAAAGTTATAGTTGCGCAAGGAGGTAGTGAAGCACGAGATGCTGGAGCGTTTATGGTGCAAGAGCAGCCAATGCCTGAGCCGGAAACTCAGGACCTCCTGGTTCGAGTTATCGCCATCGGGATGAATCCTGTAGATACCAAAGTTCGCCAACGGGCAGAAGGAGAAAAAGTGCTTGGCTGGGATGTTTATGGGATTGTCGAAAAAACTGGTGGAGGAGTAACCGGATTTAAAATAGGGGATAAGGTCTTTTACGCGGGTGATATAACCAGACCAGGTTGCAATAGCGAATATCATGTGGTAGACCAGCGGATTGCTTCTATAGCTCCCCAAAAGCTCTCACCCGAAGATGCCGCGGCAATGCCTTTGACTTCAATTACTGCGTGGGAGGGATTGTTTGAGCGCTTGGGTTACGCTCCGGAGGCAAATGCTAATTCCGGCAAATCAATTCTGATTATCGGTGGTGCGGGAGGAGTTGGGTCCGTGGCAATACAATTGGCCCGTTGGGCTGGATTGAAGGTTTTTGCCACAGCTTCAAGGCAGGATACCGTTGAGTGGTGCACTAAATTAGGTGCAGATAGTATCCTCAACCATAGAAAAAATCTTGCAGAGGAGCTTAAGGTTGCTGGAGTGGATACAGTAGACGCCATCTTCTGCACAACCCAAATGGAAACCCATTGGCAGGCGATGGCTGATTGCATTCGCCCCCAAGGTCATATTGTTTTCATTGATGACCCACTCGATTCACTTGACATCACCGTGTTCAAATTTAAAAGTGTCTCTCTTTCCTGGGAATTTATGTATACCAGATCAATGTTTGAAACCGAGGATATTGCTGAGCAAGGTAAATTACTGTCCAGTGTAGCTCAACTGTTAGATGAAGGCACACTCGTTACAACTCGACAAAAGACCTTGACTGGTTTGACAGCTGAGAATATTCAGGCAATGCATATTAAACAGGAGAGCGGCACTATGATGGGTAAACAGGTTCTTGTGCTCTAAAAGGACTGATATGAAAAAATCCTACTTTCTCAACCAGTTTATTTAAAAGCCGAACAGTTTCTAGCTATTCGACTTTTCTTTTTTCATCACTTGATAGATCGATCCCCTCAATTTTTATAGAGGATCAGCCTGAATCCATCTGTTGCCCGAAAACCAAGGGCATAGCGCCATGCAGAACGTGCATCTTCCGGTTCACTTCCCCAATATCCTCCCCTGATGGGATGAAAGGTCCCAGTCGCTGGCCCTTGGGGGTCTGTGGCACTTCCTGCCGCGTAACTGCCATACCAATCCTGGACCCATTCGAACACATTACCGTTCATATCAAACAGCCCCCATTTGTTGGGTTGTTTTCTGCCAACCGGTTTGGTGCCTGTCGGAAAGCTGGTAGTATCATTGGCAAGATACCAGCCGATAAGATCAAGATTTGAATTATATCCGGTGGTGCTTTCACCAGGACTTGCGGAACTGTCATAGGTAAAAAGGTATGGCCATGGTGTCGTGGTTCCTGCCCTGGCACCATATTCCCACTGCGCTTCAGTGGGCAGGCGGTATCCAGTGCAGCTAGGACTTGCGGTGAAATCAGTACACCAGTAACCATCACCTATGGCGTCGGTGTTACAGGTTCCACTCATGGCATAACAGGGAGTATATCCTTCATGAACTGATAGCTTGTTGGCAAAAATTGCCGCTTCACTCCAGGTAACTTCCACCGGATATTGATCCCCTGTATGGGATCCGCCTGGCGTTACTCCTGTTCCTCCAGCAACGATAACAGCATTCCATTGTCCATATGTCACTTCTGTAGTCTGCATGTAAAAAGGTTTTGTCAGAGTGACCAAATGTCTGGGTTGTTCATCGGTATATGGTCCTCCGGGTTCAGTATTTGTGCTACCCATATGGAAGGTGCCGGCCGGCAGGAGGTTAAACATCATACCATATGAATTAGTGAAAAAACTATCAGCCGGACAGGAAGATTTATTGAGCGGTATTACAACAACTTGTTGATGGGCATTTGTAATAATGGGATGCATAAATGCATGCATCGAAAAACTAAAGAACGCGATGATAAACAGATATCTCTTCATGCTCATTCTCCGCTTGTAGTAAGTAAACATCCTCCTGATTTTTAACGCCCCACCAAATAGTTAGTCAGTGCCTGGTGGAAATGGAATAACTTACTGGATTTGTGTTCCTATTTTTTCTCTTGTTTCCTAACACTATCTTTTCCTAAAAATTATTACAATTCCTTTTTTGTGGAAATCAGCTGTCTCCCGAGTAAGTACTCTCAAAATGATGGATTGAGTAAATGAATGTGGTTTTGCAGGCAAAGCAGGTACTGAAACGAGCACAATCATTCACTACGACTTATAGTTCTCTTCAACGTTCATAAAACTAACATCCATTATGGAGGTGCAATAATGATAAAAGCATATGCAGCAACTGAGGCTGGAGCACCGCTGACGCCTTTTGAATATGATCCTGGACCGCTTGGTAATAAAGATGTTGAAATTAATGTAGAGTACTGCGGAATCTGTCATAGTGATCTCAGTATGATCAATAATGAATGGGGATTTAGCCAGTATCCTTTAGTTCCCGGCCATGAAGTTGTTGGGAGTGTCGCAGAAGTTGGAGAGGATGTTTCTAGTCTTTCAGTAGGTCAAAAAGTAGGGCTGGGTTGGCATTCCGGCTACTGTATGAACTGCTCAAACTGCTTAAGTGGTGATCACAATCTATGTGGTGAGGCAGAAGGAACCATTGTCGGTCGGCATGGTGGTTTTGCGGATAAGGTTCGCGCTAATGAAGCAGGAGTTGTTGCCTTACCTGACAATATGGACATAACGAGTGCCGGTCCACTATTCTGCGGGGGCATCACGGTATTCAATCCTCTCGTACAGTTTGATGTCAACCCAATGGATAAAGCCGCAGTAATCGGGATCGGTGGGCTTGGCCATCTGGCAATCCAGTTTCTCAGGGCCTGGGGATGTGAGGTAACCGCATTTACTTCGAGTGAGGCTAAAAGAGAAGAAGCCCTTGAACTTGGGGCTCACCGTACCATTAATTCCCGAGACCCCGATGCCATTGAAGCAGCAGCCGGAGAATTTGGTTACCTAATCTCCACCGTCAATGTCAAACTTGACTGGAATGGTTATGTATCAACGCTCACTTCAAAAGGCAGGTTGCATTTTGTCGGTGCAACCCTGGATCCGTTGGATCTCGGAGTCTTTCCCCTGATTATGGGGCAACGATCGATTTCGGGTTCACCGGTGGGGAGCCCTGCCAATATCGCGCGCATGCTCAAATTTGCCAGTCGCCACAATATCCAGCCGGTTATTGAGAAATTTTCTTTCGATCAGGTCAACGAGGCATTGGCGCATCTGCATGAAGGCAAAGCACGTTATCGTATAGTACTTGGTTGGTGAGTAGAAAAAGAGCGTTGGGAGGAAGCTGGTTGCTGGATTGCTTCTCGTATACTTTTTATAAGCTCTTTTAGGTGTTAACTGAGTGGACTCTATTCATTCTACACTATTCAAATTCACCACTAATTTGCAGCCGGTATGATGTGACATCTTGATATTCAAAATTATAAAAGTAAATATCAAATGCGCTTGATTGTCCGGCTGACAAATCAGAGCTATTTGCAGAGGAAGAATAACAATCGATCACTTTACCTGATGAATTGTAAAGCGTTCCCACAGGTCTAACATTGGAGACAGATTTTCCGCTGTCATTTCTCACTAATCCCACAATTTTATAGGTTTCGTAATTTGAATCGTAAATACCACTGTGATTGTAGGGTTTTATCTTCGGTAGTGGCGCTCCTGTCATAAAATAAGTTGGTGGCTCGATCCAGTAATGTGTTGCCCCTTCGGTATTTGTAAATCTGAGTTTATAACAGGTTTTTTCTCCTGGTGCTAAAGTGTAAAGGTCCGAATAAGTGTCATTGGCATCAAGTAATTGCCCACTGCTGTTATAAATGCTTCCACCAATTTTTACAAATCGTAGATGTTTAGAACTATTATTGCGTATTTCACCGATTATGTACAACGTACCATAGGAGGTATAATAAGCTGTCTCATTCTTTAAAACTGAAATCTCGCTTCCTGTAGTTACTTTAAAATTTCCCTGGATACCACCAATAGTAACGCTTGCCCTTACAGTTGTTGAATAGTTTCCAGACGATTTAATTCTCACCCGCACTTTTTCGATTTCTTCTTACCACACCAGGCGTATTAACAAATCCTTCTCCATCAATAGAATAATAACCGTTAGTAATAGAAATTGGTGCAGGTGAGTTAATCCCTGTAACTGCGATGGTGTTTGAAAGGATTTGGGTGCTCCTGGAGACATTATATTGTGCCTGAAAGGAAAATGAATTCGGAGTTGAATCATATGGCCCTTCTATCCCTCTGTTTCCTGCAATAATTGGAGGTATTTCCAGTAGAATATTGCTCGCATTGGAGAGCTCTAACGTACTAAAATAAAATAACAAAAAAATACTTACCGCAAAACCTAATTTGTTCATTTCCCTTACGCCCGCTGAGTAAATTATCTGTTCAAGCTTCTGGGGAGGTAATCATACAGTTAGTTATGATAGATTGCAAAGAAACTTTAGGATTTTTCTTTATCTCATCCTTTTTAATAGAACTCATCAATCTTTTCTTCTCGTGCTGCCTTGATAAGTTTTTGCGGATCTTTACGGAAGGTCTGGGCAAATCCTTTGTTTACCTTTGCGTCATCATTGAATGTAGAGATGAGGTTCTGGTGAGTCCAGCGGGTGAGGTAATACATTATCATTTCCGGCAACATGGTATAGACAGTCTCGTCAGGAAATGGATCAGTAAAGCTGGAATTGTGTAACCTATCACAATTGAGTGTCTGAGTGATGTAGAACTGTTTAAGGAAAATAAGTTCAGCCGGCATCTCTGCCTTTAGACCAATCCTGCTGAATATCCTCAGAAATACCGACATCATTCTTTTTCCCGTTTCGGCAATGGCATATGGCAGGCAGAAGTTCTTAGGGGTAGACAGTTGCAGATAGGATTTAATAGTAAGAATAAGATCAACAAGTTCAACAGGATCTTTATCAACAAAGTTGTAGCTGCCACCGGAAAACTCTTCCCGGTGGTCAAGTGTATGATGGATAAAATAAGGGAGTTTTCTACAGTTAGAGTAGGAGTGAAGAACACCCCTCTTGGTTACAAGGACAGGCATGGACTCGTCTGCAACCGAAAACAACATTCTGTGAATACCTTGTATTTTATGATCATGACTACCGTAAACTGCAGCTAGGCGAACAACTGTATAGTCAAGGCCTTCCTCTTTATGCAGCTGTTCAAGCATCTCCTCCGTCATTAACTTAGAACGGGTATAGTTGGTTAAATAGGGTGCATAACTTTTTTTCCTATCCTCGGTAATGCCTTCTCCTAGCTCCAGGGTAGCAGCAGTACTGATTTGGATAAAAGGAATACCTAGCTGGATTGCTGTCCTTGCAGCAATGAGAGGGCCGAGAAAATTTACTTCGAAGTTCAACTGTTCGTCTGCGTTGATATTGGTAATTGCTGCATTGATAATGAAGTCGGGCTTGAGATCAATGAGATAATTTCGGATGTCCTCTGGAACACGAAGGGAAAGTTTTTTACTGTTTGGGGCGAGAATGTCGACTGGAACTTTGGTTAATGACTTGAAATAATTTACTATTGTTCCACCAACTAACCCCGACCCCCCGATTACGACACCAAGGCGATTTATACGTTCCTTGGATAATTGCTCTGTCATAGCCTAGATTTGAATATTAAGGTTTACAGTAATGTTAATCATTTAACCGAAAAACGGGTAAAATCGTATCAAGTAAAACAACCGACCTGTTTCCAACTTTTACCAATGAGAAATCTAACTTTTTTCAATTTATTTTACCAGGTTAAATATTTCACCAATCCTCTTTATCTCATCTATAATACAAAGCTTTAATTAACCTAATTAAACCTTTGTGCAATCAAGAGCCCAGCGTTTAGAAATAAATGAGTTACAGGATTGATAAAATTTTCGAAGTATGGAGTTCACTTTTATTCGTCAAGAAGCATAATTATTCCTGGTTGAATTGGGCTTGTGTTTCCTGGGTGCGGGGGAGGCGGCTGTGAGGTCTGTGTTGAGAGTCTGAGTAAGGTTATTGAATACTTAGGGAAGCTGTGGTTTAAATTGCCTCCAGTGGGGCTGAGCTGCAAAGAGGGTGCATTGCTGAAGTCTAAATATGGGGTGGCAATATTGTTGTATAATACAGATAGCGACGATAGCATATCAGCGGTCACCTGATCTAGCATTGCATTCTGTATGTTTTTTCCTCTTATCTTGACGGTTGCCGGGATTGCTGTACCAGTCTTGTTAATTGCCAATAAAGACATTGTCGTGGCATTAATTTTCCCACCATAAAGACTGAGAGTTGTAGCCTCATTTACTGCTGCTTGAACAGGAATCATGGTACTGCCGAAATTAGACCAAAGCGGAAAAACATAGTATTGGGGATAGGGCGTAAAGTTAGAGGAACCAACATCAACCAGACCATAATCCGTATCATCCGGATGATTTTTACCATTGCCAAAAGCCCAGTGGTTGCCAAAGGCGATGCTATTTTCCATCATCTGTCCCACAGTGTCAGCAAGATGCAGCATGTTTACTGCTTCGGACATCCATTTTCCGGGATCCCTGTCCCAGCTGGAAAACATGTTGTATTCAGTTACAGCCAGGGGAACTCTTCTACCGCCAGCGTAGGTATCAAAAGCCGCATTGACGTTGGCAACTAGGCTAGGCCAGGTGGTTTGCGGTTCTGTTAGCGACTCTTGTCTGTTTGTCGGAGGATTGAAATAGGCATATTGGTGGATAATGTAGAAATCCAATATATTACCGGCTTCTGCAATGACTTCATTTCCCCAATTTCCCCACTCATTCTGCTTGGCAACACCTATGGCACCAAGTTTGATACTTGGGTCAACTGCCTGCATTGCTGCCCGAAATTCCAAATATCCCTCATGTCGATTGGCACCACTGCCGATACCGTGGATGTATTCGTAACCATCGCAAGTCCAGGCAGTCTCCCAGCCCCACGACTGACAGTCTGTCCCTGATTTTCCACCATAGAATTCATTACCAAACTCCCACCAAATGATGGGATAGGGATCTGGGGAATTATCGGGAGAATGTTGTTGGCGCAGCCTGGCCCACTTCCCAACAGTTTCCCAATCCTTACCGTTTTTATCAATCCCAATGGTTTTGGTATCACTGATGCTACCATTGAAATAGGCAACAAGAGCTGCAGCTTCCTGGGAGGTACCGTTGGCATTCAGGGTATACATTGCCTGTCGTCCGGTTGCTTTGAGAAACTTGATATATTCTGTAGGGCGGATAATCCAGCCTTCGGTTGCTCCCTTGTTGCAGATATCCTGAGATTCGCAGGGCTCCCAGTTAATTTCACTGCTCCAGCTTCCACCGGGAATACGTACCAATGACATACCGGAGTGAATTGCTCGACTTTGAAAAACTGGATTAGCCGATTTTTCTCTATTAAGCCAAGTGGGAAGATTCATGCCTAAAAGAGTGTGGTGAATTTGAGTTGCCGGGCCTTGTGGATCAATTTGAATTGTAAGTTGGGCAGAGGCTGTTTTTTGAGATTGCAGGGTATAAAAAAATGTTAAAAAGAGAAAGAATACAAGAATGGAAGGTGGTCGAAATCTGTTGATAAGCAGATGTATATGTAAAAGCGGGGACATAGTCTACCTCGTATTATCCTTAAGAAGGGCTACCTCAATATGTTTATTCTATCCCCTGTAACGAAAATCCTAGCGTATCTGGCTCATTTTTCCAAGAGATTTTCTGTCATTTCATCTGGGTGGGATTTGCAAAAGCTGTAAATAGAAAATTTGATAAGTTATAAGCAATCCCGGATATTCCACGAGCCTGAAGGGGGAATCATGCTGTCAATAGCGGACAGACCACGTTGTACCGCCAGAAATGACTTTAGCCCTACTCGTAATGTACTGAAATAAAGTGATTCTTTCTGTGATTATTGAATTATTCATGAAATAATAGGGCTAGGTTAACGCGATCTCGTTTTGCACAAATCAGCAACCACTCCGCATTCAAGACCAAAGGGGAGATAACCGGCGTACCCCAGTATCGGCATTTCAAAAAGATGAAATCTCTGGACATACGGGATTGAGTATTCCCATTTGGCATAACTGAAAATATTCCACATCTCCCAGGAGAAACCGCAGATTAAAGCTGAGATTGCCAGCAAGAAAAGCCTTTGCCAGTTGCCTTTCTCAATTGGTGAAAAAATTGTGGGTTTTCCCGTGAGGTGCTGGATACTGATGATAATGATAAGCGGTGAGATCCATATTAGTGGGTAAAGATATTCTGGGTAAATGCCAATACCTAAAAGACCTAACCCGGCCAACAATAGAACTGGTAGAGCTGCTGCTTTACGAACAGGTAAGCTGATTATTTTATACTCGTTTAGTCCTGCACTGAATTTGGGATAAGTTTTGAGCAGCTCATAGGTTGAGAGGACTGCAGGAAGCACAGTCGAGAAGGGCAGTGTCGCAAAGAGTACGTATTGACTTGGAGTAAGTGTATCAACCTCAAGATAATACCAATTTTGGACAAAGCGGTTGAGATACTCAAAGTACCACCAGAAAAGAGCACTCATGAGAAAAAGCCTGGCCATATAATGTGGCTGATGGAGCAGCAAGCATCTGCCAGAACGGCGAAAAGTCAGGGCGTTGATGATTCCAATATAGCCAAACCACAGGGGACTGAAAGTGAAAATCTGATATTCAGCAAACCACTCAAAACGAGTCCATGCCATAATCCAGGCACAGACACACAGAAGAATCGAAAACCATCCCCAGAGTGGAAAAGGATAGTGCTGCAACTTTTTTTGAGGGGAAGAACTAAAGATAACTTTCACCACAAAGGGGATCATTATTGTTAAAACCACAAGCAACAAGGCTGTGAAAACGATCCATGAAAAACCTGGGTGAACGACATAACGAGTCAAGGGGGGAAATGAGAGATAGTCTGTTAAGTGCTTTCCTGCTAGCCAGACCCCGCAGAGTGGTAGGGCTGCCATCACTACTAATACAAGTAATAACCAATATCCACCAAAACCTGCTCTATGGTTCAGGCCATCTTTCATTTTATAAATTCTCTTCTTTGATTGGCTCAGCCGAAGATTAATCATCAGCAAAGAAGAATCCTATTTTTCTTTTACCATAATCCTTAGATTAAGGTGGCAAAATGAAGAGGTGAAAAAAAGTAAAAAAATATTTCAATGTCTTCCAATCTACATTCATTTCTTATGCTACTTTCCGCAGAAATTATTTATGATTCAGCTCTTTAAATGGCACATAAATTATAAATGTTTCATTTCTCGTATTTGAGTTAGTTTTTAGCCTATCAATCTTTAAAATCATTTCACATCTAGCTTGATTATGTTAATCTCCACGTGGCTGGTTAGATTTGTCCAGTAGAATACATTTATTATATCCGATTAATAACTCAAACCAGATGCTGTTAGAAACCTTATCAATACCATCCAGAGGGAGGAGCGGTAAATGCGAAAAAGCGTGTATATCATAGCTATCTTCTTTTTACTCACACTTATTCAATTCATAAGTCATGCCCATGAGAAAGTGACTGTAATTCCGCTTTATTCAAAAAAACCGGTAGGTACTGGCAATGCAAAATTCTACAATGACAAAAAATGGAACAGCGAATCAAATTTAAATGCAGGCGCTGGGGCCCATGCTGGACCAGTAGCACCAGTAACTAAGACCGGTGTAGCAATATCTGCTGATAATGGGACCGACGGTAATTTACAAAAAGGGGTGGAGTGGCCAGTCCCACGATTCAGCGATAATAACGATGGAACCATCACTGATAACTTAACAGGTTTGGTTTGGCTAAAAAGCATTGCCTGTGATGGAAATACTTCTGATTTTCCTGAAGCGGTTGACTTTGTTGCATCATTGCAAGATGGTGATTGCGGGTTAAATGATGGATCCGAACCGGGCGATTGGCGTATACCAAATATTAAAGAAATTCAAAGCCTATTCAGATATGGTGCACCAGCAATCATCCTGCCTGATACCAGGGGGACAAGTGGATGGAGTAACGCAGACCCCTTTGTTTTATCAAAAGAAATGAGCTTCTTTGATGAGCATTTATTCAGGACCAGTACAATTACCGATAATAATTTTTATGTTGTGAGCCTTAAGGACGGCAGAGTTGAAATTGCACATTCCG
>CAZWVC010000065.1:4283-15742 GCA_964637245.1 uncultured Desulfocapsaceae bacterium | reverse complement strand
AGAGCAAAATGAAAAAATTGGCAGGGTATTTGAGTACGCTCGTTAAATATTAGTTGGTTTTAGGATTGGAACTAGTGTCATGTCACGTTTCAAATGTTGCAATAGAGCGCCGGGATTCTGGTTTCCTGCTAGGCGCGCAGGAAGGAGCGTAGCAGCGCTACGTGACTGACTAAGCAACGACGTCAGGAGGCCAGAATAACAAGCTCTAAGCGACAGGTGAGGCATGACAGGGCACTAGTGTTAATTCTTTTTATACTGCGCAAGCACTGCAACAAGGATAATAAATCCTTTTACCGTGCCCTGCAAATAAGGAGAAACCCCCATCATATTCAGCATATTATTAATAATTCCAAGGATAATTGCCCCTATTACAGTACCCCAGACAGTTCCCTTGCCCCCGGCAAGTGGCGTGCCACCTATCACAACTGCAGCTATCGCATCAAGTTCATAGAATATACCGGCATCACCTGGACTCACAGAGTTTAGCCGGGAAGAAAGCAGCACTGCGGTCACGCCCACAGTAAATCCAGAAATTACAAATGTCATAAAGGTGACCCATCTCACCTTTACCGCTGAATAAACTGCAACCTGAGTATTCGCACCAACGGCACAGACATGCCGACCAAATGCAGTGTTGTTAAGCAGAAAATGAAAAAAAGTGGCAAGACCAAAGAAGATAATGACAGGGTAAGGAATCGCCAAAAAATAACCGCCACCAATCTCCGGGTAAATTTCATTTTTTGAGATTACTTCCCCGGCCTCACTCACATACAGAGTCAGCGAGCGAAAGATGGACATGGTTGCCAATGTTGCTATAAATGATGCTATGCGGCCTTTGGTAACAATTATCCCATTCACTAAACCACAGAGAGCCCCAAGTATTAGGGCACACAAAACAGCAGCACCGACAGCAAAAACACTGCCACCAAGGAAATTCATAAGATAGATGGTCAAGACACCCACCAAGGCAACCATGGAGCCAACAGAAAGGTCAATACCAGCTGCAACAATAACAAAGGTCATTCCCAGTGCAATTGTACCGGTATAGGAAACCTGTCTTAGAATATTGGTAATATTCCTAAACTTCAAAAAATGTTCACTGGCCATAGCTGAAACAACTATCAAAATGATTAAAGCTATGAATGGTGCATATTTTGAATAATCAATCCTCTTCAGTTTCGCCAACATCCTCTTCTCTGTCTCCTAAATTTCCTGTAGCGTATTTCAACACTTAGCCCAAAAAACGGGACTCATTTCAGTACATCCTTGAGGGCTATAAGTGCCTTGGTGATATTTTGAATAATCTGTTATGATTGTACTTTCGAATTTCTCCAGTTTTATGACTCTTACTCAAGTTTAAAGCACTAATTTACTCCTGCTGCGCTCAACATTATCTCTTCTTCATTGATGCTTGTCCCTTCCATCTCGCCTACGATTCTTCCTTCCCGCATCACCAGCACTCTGGTACAAAGCCCAATAATCTCTTCAAGCTCAGATGAAATGAGGATGCAGGAAACGCCACTTTGGATCAGTGAATTGACAAAATGATAAATCTCCTTTTTAGCATTAACATCAATTCCCCGTGTAGGCTCATCGAGGATAAGGATCTTTGGCTCTGTATCCATCCACTTTGATAAATAGACCTTCTGCTGATTACCTCCACTGAGAAATTCCAGTTCTGCTTCAAGAGATGCTGCCTTGATATCAAACTGCTCTGTATATTTTTCTGAGGCTTGCCTTTCCCTGGTTTTGTTAATTAACAGCTTAGAGTATTTAGCAAGCGAAATAAGGGAGATATTTTTTGGAATATCAAAACTTAACACAAGCCCTTTTCCCTTGCGATCCTCAGAGAGATAACCAAGTTTACATCTCAATGCATCTGCGATTGAATGTATCTGGGTTTTTTCACCGGACACGAAGATGTCTCCTGCTGCTTTCTGGCGCAGCCCCATTATACTCTCAGCAACCTCTGTGCGCCCAGCTCCAATTAAGCCAGAGAAACCGAGGAGTTCACCTTTTTTCAACTCAAAGCTAATATCTTGCAACAACCGACCGTCACTAAGACCGTCAACCCTGAGAACGACTTCATCTTCGGGATGACATTTAGCGGGAAAGACCTGGTTTAGTTCGCGGCCAACCATCTTCTTGGCCATATCCTGTTCGTCTACATCATCGATTTCATTGATACAGATCTGATCTCCATCACGGAGCACCAGAATGCGGTCGCAAATTAGTTTTACTTCCTTGAGCTTATGGGAGATAAAAAGAATGGTTACCCCCTTCTTCTTCAGTTTAGCTATCAACTCAAAGAGAACGCCAACTTCAACCTTGGTAAGCACCGTAGTTGGTTCATCCATAATAAGAATATCGGACTCATGAACCAGTGCCTTCGAAATCTCCACCATCTGCTTTTCAGCAACACTTAGGTCTTTAATCAAGGCATCGGGAGAAAGGTCAGTCTGCAATTCAGAAAGCAAAGCCGATGCCCGGGCTCGCATCTCTTTTTTATCGAGTAAGAAGCCTTTTTTTAACTCAGACCCGAGGAAAATATTTTCGAAAACAGATAACGTCTGAATCAAGTTGAATTCCTGGGGGATCATACTAATACCCAGACGTTTGGCCTCCATGGGAGTGGAAATAGCCACCTCTTTTCCTTTTAACGCAAAGCTTCCGCTGGTTGCGGTGTAGATACCGCAAATGATTTTGAGAAGGGTTGATTTTCCAGCACCATTCTCACCCAATATACCAAAAACCTCTCCGGATTGAATATCTGCATTAATGTCTTTTAACACTCTGACACCGGAGAACTCTTTTACTATATTTCTTATGGAAAGCGCGGTCGCCAAAACTTCTCCCAAAAGTTAAACTCGATTACGTTGGTCATGAAAATTAACAAACTCCAAAAAAACTTATATTATGAGATGGTTAAGTAAAAAGCTTCATATTCGAGGAGTGGGAATTTCACTATTGTTGCGGCGTACTAGGGTACGTCGCAACAATAGTGAAATTTACAACAACGAAGAAGGTGAAGATTTTTTACGACACCATCATGATTTCATCTCTCCATCAAAAGCTACATCTGAAGCTGAAAAATTCATACTCTTAACAAATTCAGCAGATTCGGCAGCACCAAATTCACGGTCCATACCATTGTCTTCCCATTCAACAGAGAGAGGCCCAGCATATCCGATTACGTTGAGATGGCGGATAATTTCTTCAAAGTTCACATCACCATGCCCTAAAGATCTGAAATTCCACCCGCGTTTTAAATCGCCAAAGGGCAGATGGGAGCCAATTATACCGGTCCTGCCATCAAGTGTTACAGCCGCATCCTTCATGTGCACATGATAAATACGGTCAGGGAAGTCGCTGATAAAAACATGAGGCTCCATTCCCTGCCAAACAAGATGGCTTGGGTCGAAATTAAGCCCTAATGTCGGACGTTTTTCAAAGACTTCAAAAAGTTTAACAGTTGAGTAGTAATCATAGGCAATCTCGCCGGGATGCACCTCAAGGCCGAACTTGACGCCGCACTTGTCAAATTCGTCAAAAATCGGAGTCCACAGGTTCACAATTTTTTGATATCCGGCTTCTATCATTTCATCTGTTGTTGGTGGAAAAGAGTAAAGATACTTCCAGATAGGCGAACCCATAAAACCGGTAACGACGTAGCACCCCATGTTCTTGGCTGCTCGGGCAGTTGCAATCATCTCTTCAGCAGCCCAGACCTTGATTTTCTCAGCTTTGCCTTTAAGCTCCTCGGGTACGAAAACATCGAGTCGCTCATCCCAATCATCGCCCACACATTGACCGGAGAGGTGTGCCCCCAAAGCAAAACACTTAAGGTCGTACTTGGCCAGGATATCCTTACGTTGCTTGATGTATTCCATATCGGTGGCAGCCCTGCGAACGTCCATGTGATCACCCCAACATGCAATTTCAAGCCCGTCATACCCCCAAGATGCCGCTTTTGCACATATCTCCTCAAAAGAAAGATCTGCCCACTGTCCTGTAAATAGTGTCACTGGTCTTGCCATTATATCATCTCCTTTGCATATAAAAGTGGTGCTGTTGATTTCAGGATAATTTTGCGGTATTTCTGGCTACTTCATACTAACCCAAGCTGCATTTGCAGCTGAACTCTCAACACATTTCTCGATAAACCTAACACCATCAACACCCATTGTTACACCAGGAAAATCAAGGTCTTCAGGCAGCAATTCTCCGCCATTTTTTGTCTTGGTTAAATAGCTGATGAAGGCTTTGTAGACATTGGCAAAGGCCTCAAAATAGCCCTCCGGATGACCGGCAGGAATCCTTGAGAAAGACTCACCGATAGAAAAGAGTGAATCACGACCTCTGGAAATTATCTGCGTTGGTTGTTCAAGTGAGGCAACAGTCATATAATTGGGATTTTCCTGAGCCCACTCAATAGAGCCTTTAGAACCAAAAATTCTGATTCGCAAACCGTTGTCGTTGCCAACAGCAATTTGAGAACACCAGTAAAGTCCTTTGGTGCCGCCTTGATAATCGACCATTATGGTGGCATTATCATCAAGTCGTCGGCCTTCTACAAAGACATCCATGCGAGCTGATACTTTCTCAATCTTGAGTCCTGTCATGTAGGAAACCATATTTTCGATATGGCTGCCAATATCTCCAACGCAGTTGGAAGCACCGCTTTTGTCTGGATCTGCACGCCACTCCGCTTGTTTTTGACCGGTGTCCTCAAGGAGCGTTGCCAACCAGTCTTGAGGATACTCGGCATTGATAAAACGAATATCGCCAATATCATCATTGGCAATCATCTCTTTGGCGTGCTTTACAATTGGGTAACCGGTATAAGTATAGGTAACGCAAATAGCTAAACCTTTATCTTCAGCAAGCTGTTGCAATTCTACTGCTTGCTTTGAAGTTACGGTAAAAGGCTTGTCGCAAACAACGTTTATACCGTTTTCCAGAAATATTTTAGCCACAGAATAGTGGGTAAAATTGGGGGTAACAATGACAACAAAATCTAATTTGTCATCTCTCTTATTCCCCTCAGCGACGGCCATTTCTTCATAGCTCTGGTAGAGCCTGTCCTCTTCCAGCATCAATCCACGTCCGGTGCGCAGAGTATTTTCAGGGTTCGAAGAAAAACAACCACTGACAAGCACCGCTTTGCCGTCAAGTGCTATGGCTTTTCGGTGAACTTCACCGATAAAGGCACCCTCTCCTCCACCGACCATACCATACTTAAGGAGTGTATCTGTTTTCTGAAACTGATTACCTGCAACCATGCCAGCCTCTCAATTAAAAGATGATAGAAAAGCATCCATTGGGGGACGCCACGGGAAAAACATCATTTTTAACCACAATTAAACCTCTGAAATTTTCTGTCCTGCATTATTGATATGCAACTGCTGCAATCGTATATGTCATTGTAGATCTCAGCTTTTTTCTCATGAGTGCTTTATCCTGATAAAGATAATCTCCATTTCTTTTAGCACCCCAACACAGAATAATCGTTTTTATTGTTACAAGAGATCCAGAGGCATGCTGTAACTCATTTTAAGCACAATGAAACTAGCTTCAGAAATGGGAATAACCAGAATATAACTCAAGGTTGAACATCCACTTCACTGCAGGGTTTGACAGCCGGCACCATGACTTGAATCTCAATAATTTTATAATTAAAATAATCTATCTCGCTAATCGCTTGCCACATATCTACATTTGTGTCAAGATTTTTTTCTATTGCGATAATGGCGTTATACAGCAAAAGAGACATAGTTCACATAGTATTTGTCTCTTTGAATCAAGTTGGAAATAAGTTGACATTTCCTAAAATAACCATTTATTTTACAAAATAAAATAATTAAAATCTATATAAGATCATTTTGATGACGTCCAAAAAAACTACCAAATCATCTCTTACTGCAAGAAGTTTTCAGAAGGCTTTGCACAGGTCAAACATTCTCGAACTTATTCGGACGTCTGAACTCATTTCACGAACTGATCTTGCACGTGCAACCGGGCTTAGCCAGGCCTCTATTACAGGGATATCAGCCGATCTTATTAGCGAAGGGCTGATTGAAGAGAAACAATCTGGAGCATACGAGGGTGGTCGCCGACCGACTCTTTTAGCAATTCGCCCAGACGGAGTTCATGTAATCGGGGTAAATATAGCGATTCATGAAATTCGTGTGGTTATTGTTAATTTTCAAGCCGAAGTAAAAGCATCGCATACAACAATATTAGCTAATGACTATTACTCACCGGAAGAGATCGTATCAATTACCGCACAAGCAATCCAGGCATGTATGTGGGAGGCAAATTTTTCAAAAGACCAGATCTCTGGGGCAGGGGTCGGGATACCCGGACCGGTTGATTCTCGGACAGGGGTTATCCGGTTTCTTCCAAACTATGGCTGGAAGAATGTACCTTTTCAAAAGATGTTACAAGAGAAAATTAATCACCCTGTATTCGTCGATAATAGCTCTAATAATCTAGCAACAGGTGAATATTGGTACGGTAGTGGAAGAGGCGTGGATAACTTCCTGGTCATAACACTCGAAAATGGTGTCGGTGCCGGAATGATGCTGAATGGTCAGCTTATTCGAGGGCATTTAGGGATTGCCAGTGAGTTTGGCCACATCTGCGCCGAACTGAACGGTCCTCTCTGCCGATGCGGACGTAATGGATGCATCGAAGCTTTCGTTGGCAACAATTCGATTCTTCGTGACGCCAGGGAACTTGTCCGTCAAGGGAAATGGTCCCAGGTCGTTGTTAAGCCAGACGAAATAAATTTTATCGAAGTGATTGATGAATTGGCACAGGGCAATGTAGAGCTGGAAAAAATCTACAGAAAAGCCGGTGAGATCCTCGGTGTTGGCATCTACAACATGGTAACAATGCTTGATCCGGAACGAGTTATTATTACAGGTAAAGGTGTCGCTGCTGGAAATAAGCTATTCAGCCCAATGTTTGCGCAAATAGAGCACCTGAACAATGGCAAATTCGGAATTTTTGATACTAAAATCGTTATCCAAGAATGGACGGATGGGGACTGGGCACGCGAGTCTGGCACCCTCGTCTTAAGGGAAATATATAAATCTCCGTTTTTCAAATAAGCATAAAAGGTGAGCAGGTAATCCTGGGGATTTCAGTATATACCGAGAGTTAAGATTAGCCTGGATATTTCACAAGTCGAGATAGTCTGCTAGTCGAGGCGCACAGGGAATTGCTCTACTCGGGTAGGCAAATTCCTGCTGCAACGAAGGATAGCGGACTATATCGGCTCGCCCGAAGGGTGAAAAGTTAGAGGGTAGTCCACAAATCTCTATGTACAAACTGTACCTTGGAACATTTCAGTGAAATACTTGCTAAGAATTTAATATTAAATGATAATTAAGACAAATTTGTAATTTTTCATGAAATATCCAGGTTAGGAGAATGTTATGGCGACATACTTTCCAGAAGTGAAAACACAAATTGAGTATGAAGGAAGAAATTCAAAAAATCCTCTTGCCTTTAAATGGTACAACAAAGACCAGATTGTTCTTGGAGAAACCATGGAGCAGCAACTACGATTCGCAGTTGCATATTGGCACACCTTGAAAAATGAAGGTAGTGATCCCTTCGGCGCCCCCACAATGAACCACGGGTGGAATAAATTTTCCGATCCACTGGATAAGGCCTTTGCCACTTGCGATGCCGCTTTTGAGTTTTTTGTTAAACTGGGTGTCCCTTATTATTGTTTTCATGACAGGGATTTAGCCCCAGAGGGAGAAACCTTTGCAGGTTCATGTAAAAACCTGGAAAAACTCGTCACCTACGCAGGCAAGTTACAGGATACAACCGGGGTGAAATTGCTCTGGGGCACGGCTAATCTATTCTCCCATCCACGATATACCCATGGTGCTGGAACAAATCCGGACTACCACGTATTCGCTTATGCTGCAGCCCAGGTAAAACATGCAATCTCCGCAACGAAAGAGCTTGGAGGGGAAAATTATGTGTTCTGGGGTGGTCGGGAAGGGTATGAGACGCTACTCAACACCAAAATGAAGCAAGAGCAGGACCAGCTGGCAGCCTTCTTTCATATGTGCGTTGCATATGCAAAAGAGATCAATTTTAAAGGGCAATTCCTGATCGAGCCAAAACCAAAAGAGCCGACCAAGCACCAGTATGACTTTGACTCGGCTACTGTTCTTAACTTTTTACGCACCTATGACTTGCTTGATTATTTCAAACTTAATGTTGAGGCAAATCATGCAACCCTTGCGGGGCATACCTTTGAACATGAATTGGCAGTCGCCGCAGCGGCCGGGAAGCTTGGCAGCATTGATATAAACCGGGGCGATTTGCTTCTTGGCTGGGATACAGACCAATTCCCGACGGATCTCTACTCTACCACCTATGCAATGATGGAAGTTCTTGCTGCTGGCGGCATTGGCCCTGGGGGGTTGAATTTTGACGCCAAGGTAAGACGCTCATCCCATGAGACTGTTGATCTCTTTCATGCTCATATCGGCGGCATGGATGCATTTGCAAGAGGTCTTGTTATAGCAGGGTCAATTATAGAGGATGGTTTTCTTGCAGAGTTTAAGGACGAGCGTTATTCCTCATGGGCTGATCCTGCAGCAGAATCGGTACTATCCTACAACTCCAGTCTTGCCGCTTGTGAGGATTTTATTCATAAGAATGGTGACCCGAAATCCCTTAGCGGTCGCCAGGAGTACCTGGAAAATATCATCAATAATTTTATCTGAGAATGGTTATGGTCGACAGGTTATTCATCGGCATCGACAGTGGTACTCAGGGAACAAAGGCTGTTGTCCTGAGTGAAAGACAAGGTGGCGTTATCGCAGAAAGTTATAGCGGCTACGATCTTATTGAAAATGAAAGGGGAGGCCGCGAACAACATCCTGAACTTTGGATTAAAGCCTGTCGCTACGTTTTGGGTGATGTATTGGCAAGTGAGAGTGTCGACCCATCCTTAATTAAGGCAATAGGCGTTTCCGGCCAACAACATGGAATGGTCCCTCTGGATAATGCAGGTGAGGTTATCCGGCCTGCCAAATTGTGGTGTGATACCGAGACTGCAACTCAATGTGAAACCATCACCACCAGGTCTGGCGGCAGGCAAGCAGTGATGGATAAAATCGGCAACCAGGTTGCAGCCGGGTTTACAGCTTCTAAAGTTCTCTGGATGCTTGAAAAAGAGCCAGAAAATTATGACCGTTTAGCGTTAGTACTTCTACCTCATGATTATATAAATTTATGGTTGACTGGAGAAGCGAAAACGGAATGTGGCGATGCCTCCGGGACGGCATATTTTGATGTGGTTAGTCGTTGTTGGTCTGTTGATATACTTAATACTATCGACCCGACAGGTAAGCTGAAATCATGTCTGCCAGAGCTCATTGACTCATCAGCACCAATTGGAACTGTAAGGGCAACCTTGAGTGAAGAGTTTGGGTTACCGAAAAACGTACTCGTCTCATCTGGAGGTGGCGATAATATGATGGCAGCCATCGGAACTGGTAATGTTACCGATGGTGTTGTAACAGCAAGCCTTGGAACCTCTGGGACCATTTATTCCCATTCCGGTAAACCCATAGTAGATAGGAGTGGGGAACTTGCTGCCTTCTGCTCATCCACAGGTGGTTGGCTGCCGCTTGTCTGTACCATGAATGTTACCGTTGCAACAGAACTGGTAAGGGAACTCTTTGGCTTTACTCTCAGAGAAATGAACACCTACGTTGGAGATGTTACTCCCGGGTCTGGAGGATTACTGCTCCTACCATATTTTAACGGAGAGAGGACTCCTGCCCTTCCTCTGGCGACAGCAACAATGACGGGCATGACCAGCATGAATATGCGACCTGACATGTTTTGTCGAGCTGCAATGGAAGGCGCTACCTATGGGTTAAAATATGGACTTGAGGTGATCAAACGAAACGGTATCAAGTCTAAAGAGATCCGATTAACTGGAGGAGGTGCAAAGAGCAACGAATGGTGCCAGATGGTCGCAGACATTTTCAATTGTGCAGTTGTCCGAATTAGTGGAGAGGAAGCCGGGGCAATTGGAGCAGCTCTGCAAGCCTACTGGTGCGACAGTTCAACACGTGCAAAGAATCTTACAATTGAGGAGATCACCGCAAAATTTGTGAAGTTAGATGAATCTTCAAGGATGCTACCGGATGCATCAACTGTAGGTATTTATGATGAGATATATCATAAATACCTGGAAATTAATGAGGCAATGTTCCAACTATCAAATATTGATGCTAAGTTAATATCTTGAGCAATACACCTGATATTATTTTCCGGCAAGGGAATTAACCCATCCCGTTTTTCACCCTTTCTTATTTAAATAGCTATAATTGGGCTTGCAAGAGTTGGGCAACACAAGCTGGATTCACTCAGCAGGGTTCACCCCTTAAAAGACCCACTTTCTCTTCTCCTAACCCAAATTTCTCACCAGATCAGGCGATGCCATCTTCGGTGGACATTGTGTAAATTTACAATTCTTGTTCCAACTGCCTGAAGGGTGAATTGAAATAAACACAGCTAAATTGACATAATGGTCATGAGAAATGCGGGTTAAGATTCTGCCAGTGAGACTTCGATAGCGAGCAGTCTCGATCCACCTGAGGGTGAAAACCGCAGGATTGGGGATCTTGCAGTAGTGGTTGCAAAGTGTACCTTTAGTATTTGCCTTAAAAACCTGTATAATGTTCTGAAGTAAATATTTAATTTTGAACTCGATTATTGTTTTCATGAAATATGCAAGCTGGGTGAAATTATGAATAAACACTGTGGATTGATAATTTCGTCTGTACTGATTTTTATGTGTTTAATCTTGTTGCTATCCGCTTGCATAGCAAAGAATATTGCCTTTGATGAAAAGATAGAGGCTCCCCCATCAGTTCTGATCTCAAATGTTCCCTTTATCAAGCAAAAACCATATTATTGCGCGGCCGCGGCAGCGGAAATGGTACTGCGATACCACGGGATAGAACACTTCAATCAGGATGATATCGCCGCCTGCGATGCCGAAAATAAGACAGGAACCCACTGGCGTAAGCTTGTCAACTATATCAATATCGAAGGCAAAAAGTATGACACTGCGGCAGATATTATTCTCGGGGATCTTGAGCTCTTGAAGAAGTATCTTGCTTCAGGCCACCCTGTGCTGGTCAGGCAATGGCAGGATAAGAAAAAGAGATATAAGCACTACAGGGTCGTGATTGGCTATCATGACGCGGCCAAGCTCGTCTATTTTCACGACCCTCAAATAAGGTCGTCCATGTCGATGGAATACGAAGAATTTACCAGACTCTGGGATATCAGAGATTCATCAGAAAAATGGACTTCCAAAAATCTGATGATCATCATTGGCAAGAAGACTGGGTGATTACGCTTCTGGAAGAACTAACCTGGGGTGTCATTTTCCATCTTTTGATCAG
>CAZWVC010000065.1:0-4183 GCA_964637245.1 uncultured Desulfocapsaceae bacterium | reverse complement strand
TGATTACGCTTCTGGAAGAACTAACCTGGGGTGTCATTTTCCATCTTTTGATCAGTAATATTTTGTAAAAATGTTTCAATGGTTGAAAGTATATCTTCATCTCCCAGAAAAGAGTTGGATAACCCCAGTACTATGGAAAAATGACCCGTCTCGGCAAGTTCAATGTATTTAACAGTCTCACTGCCGCATGCAGTTATTTTACGACTGAGTTCGCGAGAGTTCTCGGCAATCACCACACTGTCTTCATCACCGTGAAACAGAAGCAGCGGTGAGTTTGCCGAACAGGCAAAAGTTGTTGGTTGTGTCTTTTCTATCGGGCTGTTACCGGCAAAAATAGGCCTTGTGCTTCTGTATTTCATGGGATTGAAGCCATATGGACCCGCAAGACCTATCATACCACGAATCAGGTCCTGTGATTGGCCGACTTCCTCAAGATAACCCTTGTCGAGAGCGAGAAGTGCTGCTGTGTGTGCACCTGCTGAATGCCCCATAACCACTACACCATTTTTTGCCTGATCAATATTTTTACGCAACCATGAGATTGCCAGAGCTCCATCTTCAACAAAAGCCGGAAAAGTAACATCAGGATAAAGACGATAATCAGGAATGACTGTCACATAGCCTTTTCCACTGAAGCTGTGACCAACAAAGCCATATTTTTCCTTTTCGCCCCGTTTCCAACTTCCACCATAGAAAAAAACTATCACAGGCGAATCATCTCTAATGTGCTGCGGTGTATATATATCCAGTTTCTGTCTCGGTTCATTACCGTAGTGAATATGTTTAATAAAAGCAGAACTATTTTCAGCTGATAAGTCGGCGACTATATGTAAGGGCGAGCATCCCGATGACGTCAGCAGTTGCACTGCAATCAACGATAGAAATGTGAGCCGCCATCCCACTTTAAATGTATGCATTATAACAATTGACCTCCTTAATGCTCAGAGGATAGGAACAGAAGTCCAAGACAATCTCCTGGTCTTATGTTTACTACTGAGCCTTTTGCATAATTAGGGTTATCTTTCAGAGTCAAGGCATGCGATAAATTTTACCACAAGCGCCCTTAAGGAAGTACCCTTGGGGTGTATACACTTAATCTTCCGAGGATAAAATTTTTAGCATAACGCAGAGCCAGGATGAAAAGACAGTTTTGCAAGAGGCTCTGCTGTTAGACATTAAGAATGGTTCCATAATTCACCATTCAATAAAGAGGACAAAATGATTCTGATCTTCGCAAGTATGAGGATTTCTGGATTGCCGCAAGAAAATCAATAGGAAGTGCCAATTTAATGTAAAGAACCTTTACACAGCAAAACTGAAATTGCCTACAAAGTGGACTGCAAAAAGACAGGTCGCCATTTAATAATAAAATGTACCAACCATTATAGATAAATATCCTCTGTTATTCTAGCGCATAGATTACCCTTAAAAATCGTTTGAGTTTACTCCCATTTTTGGCATTGCTTTTGCTTTAAAAGCTTCAAGTATAAACCAAAAAAACTGGCCAAAAGATGCCGTAGTTGAAGTATTTAGCTTCTTCTAGTCATCTTACTATACTCATACTTTTTATGAAAAAGGAGGTCAGAAAATGATATTAAAACACTCAGGGGAAAAGGAAGGGGAAAATGCAAGAAGTTTCATGATATGGATTGTTATTGCTCTCAGTCTTTTATATCTCATTCAAACAGGTTGCAGCGCAATAAGTGGCATTGGAAACGTTCTAGATCAAACGAATGTGGAATTACGAAATGCCGTTGATTCATTTGATCGTGCAATTGATGCTCTATCACGCCAATCCTCAGATTGGCAAGTCGTCTTGCAGAATCTTGAAGAAACTTTAATTGATGATGCTCAATCAACAATACGAGTGGAAGTTACTAATCTCATGGAGTCAGGAGTTGCTTCAGCAGGTGGTGAATTTCGTTGTGACGTTGAATTTCTCCGCATTAGAACAGAGCAAGAACTTCGTCGAATTAGAAATGATCTTGCAAGAGCTGTTAATGAGGCAGGTGCAAACCCTCCAATTCCAATTTTACCAGAACTGCCAGCTGAACCATATATATGTAACGCTTCACCTGGTGCGGTGGATTTAAGCTTGGATTCGAATCGACGTAGCAGGCTTGATATTTATGGCTTCAATTTAAGATCTTTACCCATAACAGTAGAAGTGGTGGACCTCCGCTCAAGACGAAATGTTACAAGTGCCCTAGGCATAATTGGTGATATGCACATGGTCTTAGACTTATCTCCCTCTGGGGCAAATATTGACGAAGATTCACGTAGGATTGTTTTCACATGGAACATGGTATCTCAATCAGTTATCCCTGTCGTATCACCATCTTTACCTGTTCACTGCACTACTCGAATCGAGCGTATTACTGGAGATCCAGAATCTTTTGTTCCTCCACATACACGAGGAGATAAAGATTTTAATGACAATGGGCCTTGTGTTGGATTTGGTATCTCACTCAACCTTGATACAGAACGAACCCGCTTGTCCGCATCTTATAATATGTTGGCTTTTGAGTGTGATAATGATTTTTCAACTAGTGTTTACGATTATACAACAGCTCGAGGAGCTGGTAATACATTGCTTTTTCAGGTAACTGGTTCGAATGAACAAATTTTAGGCCACAATTTAGACAGCAACCGACTAGAGACTCGCTATATTGATGATGATCACTCAGACGACATAAGAACTTTCGCAGGTATTAGTCCAATTGAAAAATTAATTTTTACAGGTGATACATCAGGGGATGAAGCCGGTACAGAAACTGGAGTTGAGATTTTCTTCAGGGAAATTGAGGTTCAAGTAGAGTCATGTACAAATTAAAAGCATATTAGATGTTTAAATCGATGTATTCTGCGGTCGACCGAAACCTAAAACTACATACAAGGAGAAAAAATGGCTAACGCTGAAGATACATACAAACGGACCATGAAGACAAAGGCTGTACTCGATCTATTTCGATCCTTTAAGCGTTTCCAGGACCTATTGGAAAACGGTGTCGACAGCCAGACCGCTTTTCTTCAGGCTTTTTGGGGGATATATTATGTAACTGTGCCGATACCCCGGCCTGATTATATTGGTACCATCGGTGAACTACACAAAGAAATGACTAAAGCTCATGCACACTTATCCAAATTGACTAAAGAGAGTGAAGGCGCTTTGACGTATATTAAAAAGTTGGTGGAATCAAGCCCACCAAAGTAATGAGATGGATCTCATAGCAACAATAGATTGCAATAGAAGCTCAAACCGAAAAAGCATATAGATCAGGATAAAAATTTCAACTTAACAGATAACGGGTTAAGCCATAAAGGCTTAGCCCGTTGGTATGTTTCTGGTGCGAAAACCAGAGCGACACATGCCTATATGAAAACCGCAATAACAAGTGCTTAGTTTATTGCGAGAAGAATGCATAGGCATCGTTGAAGAAACGGATAGCCCCTGTAATTGAAGAGACAGTTGTCAACTGTAGAATGGGGGTCAAGCTTTGTTCTGCATTTCCGACCCTGCATATCTCTCCACCAGTTTACCCACCGAGAGCCCCTGCACAATTATTGAAAAAGCCATGACGCTGTAAGTGATGGAGACGAGCAAGTCCCTCTCAGGACCAAACGGCAGCGAGAGGGCCAGGGCTACCGAAATTCCACCACGCAGGCCGGCCCAGGTCAATATCCTGCTATACCAACGGGGAAAGGAAAACAGTGGCCTTAGGGCCGTAATAATTGTGGCAACAGAAATGAACCGTGCAGCCAGGATACAGGGAATCATCAAAATGCCCGCAAAAAACATATTGAAGGTATAACTGACAATGAGCAGTTCCAACCCAATCAAAACGAAAAGTACGGCGTTTAAGATCTCGTCGATCAGTTCCCAGAAACTGTCCAGACGTTCCCTGGTTAGATCGGACATCCCCAGATATCGTCCATGATTTCCGATCATAAGCCCGGCTACCACAATGGCAAGTGGTGCGGAAACGTGTAGAAGTTCTGCCAGGCGATAGCCGCCCATCACCGTGGCTAGGGTGATTAGTATCTCCACATGATAATTATCTATCCTTCTGATAAGGGTATAACTCAGGTAACCAAGCCCAATGCCATAGATAATACCACCACCGACTTCTACACTCAACAACCTGCCGACCTCGGCAGCGCTCATACTTGCAGTGGGACTTTC
>CAZWVC010000064.1:0-15995 GCA_964637245.1 uncultured Desulfocapsaceae bacterium | reverse complement strand
TCGATGTTTGCCAAGATATTACATGGGATTGCAAATATGTCTCCATTGCTTTGGTAAACACAACGAAAATATTTGTTGAGTTATGAAAAGATTGGGTTCTTCACTGATCACGAATTTTTTCTGAGAAAAAGATCTGGGCAGTAGCTAAAACTACAAAAGTTTCTTCCATTGTTCTTCTACCCAAACCAGGTGCTTTGCCATGGCAGAGCGCGCCATGGACGGATTCTGGTTTTCAATGGCCAAAAAAATATTCTGGTGTTGTTCTAAAACTAGCAGGATTCGCCATTTTTCTCCGATCATAATCTCCAACACATTTTGGATATGTGTATGCGAAATATCAAAAATATTTTTTAGGATATGGTTCCTGAAAATGTTGTGTCCGGCCTGGGCAATAGCCAGATGGAATTGCAGGTCATCATTGAGAATAAGCACTGACTCCTTAACGTCATTCTCCATTTTCACCAGAACCAGCTTCATCTTTTCAAGATCAGCCTCCGTGCGATGCTCGGCAGCAGCGAAGGCGGATGCCAACTCAATATCTCTTCGAACTTCATAAAGTTGAAACAGCTTTTTCGTATCTTCCCGTAAGAGGTAATGCAGAGGGTCGGAAATAATGGATGCACCCAGGCTGCAAATATAAATGCCCTGACGTTTTCTCGCTTCCACAAAACCCTGGGTTTCCAGTATATTGATGGCCTCACGCAGAGAGGACCGCCCAACCCCCAGCATCTCGGCAAAAACTCGTTCCGGCGGCAATTTTTCACCGGGTTGCAGTTTGCCATCTTTAACCAAACCACGGATCTGCCCTGCTATCTCTTCACTGACTTTCCGCAGTTTTACTTTCTTAAACACAGTACTCATAATTCAACTCCAGTAAAAACAATATACCAGTAATTACTAGTTAATATCAAACTTGGCCTTGACGTGGCAACAGGACAAAAAAATCTGGTCTGACCACGTACATTTATTAAAGAAACTTCTATTTATATTCTATAATAAAATTACTAAACCTATGAGTTAACACTTAATAGAGGCCTTGACAAGGTTTTATCGCACTGGTATGAGTATCGAACAGAAACACCAATATTTTCCGCTTTACCCATCAAAAAAGGAGATCTTCAATGAAAAAACATGCCATTTTATCCGTTTTTATTGCAAGCTGCGTCCTGATCCTGGCCAGTTTTACCCAGGCCGAAGATAAAAAAATCCTGTTAAAAACTCCACTTTGTTTTGCAACCTCTCTACCTGTGCTGGGGGACACCATCCCCACACTTGCTGAAAAGATCAAGGCAGCCAGCAATGGCAGCATTCAGGTTAAATATTACGAACCCAATAAACTCGTCCCACCCTTTGAAATCCTTGGTGCCGTCTCAAATGGAAAAGTGAATGCTGGATTTGGTTCCGGTGCCTACTGGCAGGGAAAAATTCCCGAAGCCGCGCTTTTCTCATCAGTTCCTTTCGGTCCGGAAGCAGATGAATACCTAGCCTGGCTGTTCAAGGGCAACGGCATGACTCTATACCAGGAAATGTATGACAAAGCCGGTTATAATGTAAAAGTACTGCCTTATGCAATTATCTCCCCTGAAACCTCGGGATGGTTTAAAAAGCCGATCAAGGGGCCGGAAGATCTTAAGGGACTGAAGATGAGATTTTTTGGTCTGGGTGGAAATGTCATGCAGAAATTGGGCGTAGCTGTCAGTCTGATGCCGGCAGGTGAAATTTTTCAGGCCCTTGAAAAGGGTGTCATAGATGCCACCGAATTTTCTTTTCCCGCGATTGACCAGAAACTCGGGTTTTATAAAGTCGTCAAATACAATTATTATCCAGGATGGCATCAGCAGGCCACCATTCTTGAACTGCTCATCAACAAAGATACCTGGAATAGCATGTCCCCCAGCCAACAAGCAGTGTTGGAAATGGCCACCAAAGCCCACATTGTCGACACACTTTCCTATTGTGAGGCTATCCAGGGGCAGGCGATCCGTGAAAATGTAGAAAACCGAGGTGTAAACAATATGTATTGGTCGGACGAGATGCTGACACTGTTCAAGAAAACCTGGGGAGAAGTGGCGAGTGAACAAGCCGCACAAAGTCCTGAATTCGATAAAATCTGGAAAGATCTTAGTGCATTCCGAGCAGATTATGCTTATTGGAAGTCGTTGGGATTTCTGCCTAGGGCAACAAAACCCTAACAGCAGTGAGGCACCCCATCCATGAACGATGATAGCAGGACAAACTCCAAGAATCCAAGTACTCTGGAACGAATCATTTTGACTATCGGCCACATGTCCTCCTGGCTCATTGCCATACTCATTGTTGCCATCCTAGTTCAGGTGATTCTGCGATATGTATTTGGCAAAAGTTTTGTCGTCCTGGAAGAGATTCAATGGCACATTTTTGCGGTTATAATCATGCTGGGATTGTCTTATTCCTACGTTAAGGATTCCCATATACGCCTGGATATTCTTCAGTCAAAATTTTCACGTTCTACCAGGGAAAAAATCGAAATCATAGGTACTGTCTGCTTTCTCTGGCCTATGATTTTCATCTTTTTCATGCACGGTCTTGCCTTTGTGTCAGACTCTTTCCGGGTGGGTGAAGGGTCTGATGCCCCCATGGGGCTTGGCTACAGATGGGTAATAAAGTCCATCATCCCCATCGGCTTTTTTCTATTATTTGTTGGCTCTCTTTCCCGCCTCAGGCAGGCAATTTATTATTTAAAAAACAGGAAGAAATCCAGTGGATTCTAGCGGGATTCTTGTTCTGGCCATGTTGCTCACGTTTATCGGCCTGCTGTTTACCGGCTACCCCATTGCCTTTATCCTGGGGGGCGTAGCCATGCTCTTTACCCTGGTTGGCTATGGGGCAGACCAGTATTTCGGTACAATCACCGGCTTGGATTACATGACTATTGGCCTGGTGATCAACCGGCTGTACAAGGTCTTAAACAATTGGATACTGATTGCCCTGCCTATGTTTATTTTCATGGGGCTGATGCTGGATCGTTCAGGCATTGCCGAGAAGATGATGATCGCCATGCAGGATCTGTTCGGGAAAATTCGGGGAGGACTTGCCACCAGTGTCACCCTTATCGGTATTCTCCTGGCAGCGGCCACTGGTATTATTGGTGCTTCTGTGGTGTTATTAGGTATCTTGTCTCTTCCTGCAATGCTCAAACAGGGCTATTCTAAATCTTTAGCTGTGGGAACGGTCTGCGCCTCAGGTACCCTGGGGATCCTGATCCCTCCTAGCATCATGTTGGTCATGATGGCTGACCAGTTGAGCCTGTCTGTCGGGGATCTGTTCATGGGAGCCCTTTTTCCCGGCATCGTATTGGGGATTTTGTACGTAGTATATATTCTGATTTTTGCCTTCTTCTTCCCCAAGGCAGCACCGCTGGCAGAGGATCGAAAAAAACTGAAAATTGCCATGATCTGGCGGGTACTTAAAACTATCATCCCCACTGGCGCACTGATATTTGCCGTATTGGGATCCATATTTGCTGGTATTGCCACCCCCACGGAAGCCAGCGGCATCGGCGCTCTTGGAGCAATTCTGCTGGCGCTTATCAATAACCGACTGAATATAAAAGTGTTCAGGGAGGTTCTTTACAACACCTTCAACACCACCGGCTATATTTTCGGTATCCTGGTGGGGGCCACCTGTTTTGCCCTAGTGCTGAGAGAATTGGGAGGGGACGAATTCATTGCCGCAGCCTTTACAGGTCTTCCTTTCGGCCCCTATGGCATTATCTCCATCATTTTGATGATGGTCTTTTTCTTGGGTTTTTTCCTGGACTGGATTGAAATAACTCTGATTATTCTGCCCATTCTAGCGCCTGTGATATCAGGACTGGGGTTGCACATTGACGGCGCCAGTGGCATTGACAACCCTGAGCTAGTATGGTTTGCCATTCTTGTGGCCATCAGTCTTCAGACCTCCTTTCTCACCCCACCCGTTGGCTTTGCCATTTTTTACCTCAAGGGTGTCTCTCCAGCGGAGGTTTCACTTTATGATATCTATAGAGGGGTTATCCCTTTTATTATCCTGCAATTAATTGGTCTGTTCATCGTCATGGCCTGGCCAGAACTGGTGGTCTGGCTGCCTGGGGTAGCCTATGGATAATAGGTAAGCATTAGATTACAAGTATTCTAAAATCCAAATTATTAACACCAGATTTTTAAAAGAGGTTAATGCACATCATGGGCGAAAAAAAACCTGTTACCCTATTTATCCAATGCCTGGTAGACAGCCTGTATCCGGAAGTGGGGGAGGCCATGGTTCAATTGTTTGAAAACCAAAACATCCCCGTGGACATCCCTGTGGAGCAAACCTGCTGCGGACAACCCGCCTTTAATTCCGGATATCGCAGGCAAGCAAGAGCGGCAGCTAAACATTTTATTGAAATTTTCGAAAACGCCGAAGTCATTGTCTGTCCCTCCGGTTCCTGTGTAGACATGGTTAAACACCAATATCCCGGTCTTTTCAAGCAGGGGTCCTCATGGCAGCAACGCGCTCTTAACATCAGCTACAAAATTTTTGAATTGACCGAATATCTCGTGGATGTCCTGGAAATAGAGGATGTAGGGGCCAGCTTTTCAGGAAAAATCACTTACCACGATTCCTGCCATCTGTTAAGGAACCTCGGGGTGAAAAACCAACCCAGAAAGCTTCTTGCCAAGGTCCGGGGTACTCAGCTCATTGAAATGGCTTATGCCGATAGATGTTGTGGCTTTGGCGGCACCTTTGCCGTTAAGTACCCTGATATCTCCACCGCCATTCTCGAAGAGAAAGTTGATAATATTATTGAAGCCGGAGTAGATGCCGTGGTGGGATGTGATATCAGTTGTCTGATGAATATCCAGGGTATGTTGAGCCGAAGAAAATCTCCTGTTATAACCCTGCACATCGCCCAGTTGCTGGTAAAATAAAACCCAAAAAGAGATCGTGATTAATAAGGAAATCATATGGTAGAGATACTGACTCAGCATTATAAACAAAATGCAGCCAAAGCCATTGATGACAAAGTGCTACAAAACGCCCTTACCAATGTCCAGAATCGGCTGGGTCCGGCCACTGCCCTCATGTACGAAAATTTGCCCGAAGGCCCGGAACTTAGGCAAAAAGCCCATAAAATAAGGGAATTTGCGGTCAACCACCTGGATATTCTACTGCCAAGCCTTGCCGCTAAAATTCGAAAGAGAGGTGGTAAGGTTTTTTTTGCCAAGGATGCGGCGGCAGCGACAGCCTATTGTCTGAAAGTGGCCAAGGAAAATAAGGTTAAAACGGTGGTCAAGGGCAAGTCCATGGTCACCGAAGAGATTGGTCTGAATGAGTTGCTTGAGGACAAGGGCATCGAAGTCAATGAAACAGATTTAGGCGAATATATCATCCAATTGGCTGGAGAGCCCCCTTCCCATATCATCGCCCCAGCCATCCACAAGACCCGTAAGGAAATCGCCCAGCTCTTTAACCGAGAACTCGGCATTCCCTATTGTGAAGATCCCCCGGTATTGACTCAGGCTGCCCGAAAGGCTTTGCGCAAAAAATTCCTGGAAGCCGACATGGGAATTTCCGGATGTAACCTTGCCTGCGCTGAAACTGGCCATATCACGACCGTTTCCAATGAAGGTAATATCCGTATGTCCACCACAATGCCAAAAATCCACATGGCTTTCATGGGCATGGAGCGAGTAGTGGCAAAGCTCAGCGACCATGATATCCTTTTTCGGCTTTTATCCAGAGGGGCGGCAGCCCAGAATATGGCCGGCTATGTCAGCTATATAGGCGGCCCCAGGACACCGGATCAGCTGGATGGGCCGGATCAGTTTCATCTGGTCATTATCGACAACGGCCGTTCCAGAATCCTGGCCGATCCCGAGTTCAGGGAGGCCTTGTTCTGCATCCGCTGTGCGGCTTGTCTCAATGTCTGCCCGGCCTATGGAAAAATAGGCGGTCACACTTATGGCTATCCCTATTCCGGTCCCATCGGGGCTGTAATCACCCCACTCCTGGTGGGAATCAGCCAGGCAAAGGATCTAAGCTTCGGTGAACCCTTGTGCGGGGCTTGTAAAAACGCCTGCCCCGTAGATATTGACCTACCCCGGATGCTTTTGGCTCTGCGAGCCAAATTAGCCCAAGGAGACCCGAAATGGGAGGTCACTCCGGTCAATTTTTGGGAAAATCTAATGTTCCATATCTGGTCACTTCTCATCCGAAACCGTATGGTCTATGACCTGACCCTCAAAGTAGGTTTTCTTGCACAAAAATTATTACCCCGGCAAAACGGTAATATTACTTCGATCCCCTTCTTCAAAGGATGGACACAGAGCCGGGACCTTAAACCCCTTGCTAAAAAAAGTTTCTTAAATACATGGAAAAACAGGAAACACACATCATGATGCCCCCCGACTCATTAAAGAAAATACATCCCGATGAACAGGACTTTATAACGACCCTCCAAAGGGCTTTGGTACGTCCGAATGGCTCTGATCTGCAAGAACCATCAACACTATTTGGTGCTCCGCCGCTAGACCTGGAAGACCGGCTCAAAGTGTTTAGTAATAGAACTCAAGCAGATCGAGAGAGACTACTGGATATCTTCATTAAACAGGCAGAACTTGTTCATATGAGGGTCATTTTAGTTCAAAATGTTGACAGGGCAGGCCTGGCAATTCGGCAACTGATTGACCAAACTCAGCCTGAATGGGGGGAAAGAAAAAAATCCGTAATGGCCTGGCAGCACCCTTTGATAGATCAATTGAACCTCAAAAACAACCTGGCAACAGATGATATCAGCCTCTTTATCAGCCAGACCGAATCTGAGCCGGATCCAAGGGAAAGAGAGGAATTTCGTAATCATCTTATCCAGTCATACATAGGCATTACCTCGGCTGACTTCTGTGTGGCTGAGTCAGCCGCATTGGTCATGCGAACCCGGCCCAATCACCCGAGGGCGGTCTCCCTGGTGCCTTCAATTCATGTTGCAGTTATAACCCTGGACCAGATAATTGAAAATCTGGCAGAGCTATATTTTCGGCTCAAATGGGACCCAAAAGAACAGAAAAAGGGTTTAAGTAACTGTTTGACCTTTATCTCGGGCCCCAGCAAAACAGGAGATATCGAACTTGTCATGGTCCAAGGTGCTCATGGTCCCAGACAATTGATTGTATATGTAATTACAGACCATACCGATAACCCACCTACTTAGGAGCCTGCCCGACAATGGACTTTCCCAAAATGTACCGTATTGGCCAGATGGTGGATGCCCCCCAAATTGAAAATATTGAAGCTGCCGTCATCCAGGAGTTGTCCGGCCTTAACCTTGAATCCCGGATTACTCCTGGAGAGAGCATTGCCATCACCGCTGGCTCTAGGGGGATCAACCATATTGATAAGATTTTAAAAACCTTGATAGATGTTCTGAAAAGCCATAAAGCCATCCCCTTTATCATACCTACCATGGGAAGCCACGGCAACGGTACGGCCGAAGGACAGCTTGAGATCTTAAAAAGCCTCAATATTTCTGAGGAGAGCATGGGGGTGTCCATCCGCTCTTCCATGGATGTGGTACAGATTGGGACATCTTCCTATGGATTTCCGATATGGGTAGATAAACATGCGGCATCCGCAGACAAAGTGGTGGTGATGAATAGGATCAAACCCCATACCGAGTTTGAAGGGCCCATTGAAAGCGGATTAATGAAAATGATGGCCATAGGCCTGGGTAAACACAAGGGCTGTTTCGAGGTCCATAAACAAACGGTCAATGTTGGATATAGCCGGGTTATTCCCGAAATCGGCAAACTGATCTTAGACCGACTTCCCGTCCTGTTCGGCGTGGGGATTGTGGAAAACATCTACGATGAGACAGCCTGCATCAAGGCTTGTCTGCCCGAGGACTTTTATGACACGGAGTCCTTGTTGCTGGGAAAGGCAAAGTCCTATATGGCAAGACTTCCCTTTGAAAATATTGATATTCTGGTCATTGATGAAATGGGAAAAAATATCAGCGGAACAGGCATGGATACCAATGTTATTGGTAGAATCATGTTTATTGGGGAAAAAGAACCGGAAAGCCCTAAGATCACTCGCATCGTCGTTCTGGATCTGACTGAGGCTTCACACGGCAATGGTGTCGGCATAGGCCTTGCCGATTTTACCACCCAGCGAGTGCTAGCCAAGCTTTCCCTTGAGGCCACGGCTACCAATGCCATTACTGCGATGACTCCGGAAAAAGCTAGGTTGCCTATTGGTCTTGCAACAGACCGGGCTGCCATTGAAGCTGCCCTGCAAACCATCAGGGCTGTAGCCCCTGCTGATGCCAGGATCGTCCATATAAAGAACACTCTTGATATGGGGACCCTCCATGTTTCTCAGGCCCTGAAAACCGAGGTAGAAAAAACGAGAGGTTTGGAATTGCAGGAAGACGTTGGTCCTCTAGCCTTTACAAGTGATGGAAGGCTCTGCCGATTGGATCATAAATAAAGAATATCACATTAATGGATGGGGCTGCAACTTAGTGCCCTTCGGCAGTTAAGCGAAGTCTTGATGAAGATACTCGCATCCGGACATTTCTGAATCTGTCACATCGAATCCAGGTCTTTGCAAATAAGCATGTCTGAACCTGAAAACAGCTTTAGTATCCGCTTCTTTGGTATCAACTCGGATATTTCATGAACAATTTAATGATCACAGATAAAAACATTCTATTTCGATACATTACGAGTATTACAAGGGTAATCTCTGGCAATACAAATTGTGCTGTCCAAGGTTGCCAGCATTATTCACCCTTCGGGCGAGCCTGAAAGGCCCATGGCCTTCGTTAGCGAAGGGTTCGCGGTAGAAAACTACAGCTTCACCCTCGATACCTTAGCTATAAACCTTTCAGAATCATGAAATATCCGGGCTAATCAACCCGACAAAAGAGATAAATAGAAAAGAAAATAGTCCACAAAATATTTACAGAACAAGCTAAATGGTTGTTCGAATTGATGATTGCCGCTTTTATCGAAAATGTATGGAAAGAAACACTAAGGCCTCAAGAAACGTTAGCGTTTTTTGAGGCCCTATATGTAAATGGCGAAGAGAAAATGGTCAAGGTTACCCAGCCATTTTCAGGCCGTCAACTCCACCTCGGGCAATAGCCTGCCTGCCCTTATAATGCCTGAATATATCTCTTGGGCATTTAGTCACACAAGCCTCCTCACAGGACGGTCCAAAGGCGATACACGCTTTGTGATCAATTTTAACCAGATTATTCTCGTATTCCACGGCATCCGCAGGACAAGCTTTAACACACATTTTGCAACCAATACAGCCTACCTTGCAGACTTTTTTGACGTTTTTGCCAAGATCTTTTGTTGAGCAGGGCTCATAAATTCGTGCTCGCAAAGTGTGCAGCTCGATGATCATTTTGGGACAGGTCTTCACACATATACCGCAGCTCACGCATTTATCCGGATTGACAACAGGAAAGTTCTCCACCATTTCTATGGCATCAAATGGGCACGCCTCGGCACACTCACCCAACCCGATACAGGCATACTGGCAAGCGGAGGGCCCGCCAAAACTCAGATTAGCCGCGGTACATGAAGCGAAGCCAAAATACTCGTGTTTATGACTTACCCGACCTTCCTCACGGGAACAGCGTATCAAAGCGATCTGATCTTCAACAGCAGCCATCTTCTTACCGGTGAGTTCAGCCACTGTATTGGCAACCTTTTCTTTTCCGGGAAAGCAGAGATTCGGCGGAACTTCCGGATCGTTTACGACTGCGATGGCATACCCTTCACAACCAGGATACCCGCAACCGCCGCATTGTGCTAACGGTAAAGACTCCAATACTTCTTCAATGAGTGGATTTACCTCAACGGCAAACTTGTGCGCTGCGATTGCCAAACCAATACCAAAAAACAGCCCGATGCAACCCAGAAGAGCTACACCACCAAGTGCTAATTTTATTAACGTCGGATCCATTTTATACTCTCAATAAATACTTATAAATAATACAATTGCACTAAAATAACTGCAGACCGGAGAAGCCTAGAAAAGCCATGGCAAACTGTCCAGCCACTATAAATGCAATAGGTAACCCTTCAAATGTGGGTGGTATTTTGGCAAGCATCATACGTTCGCTCACCGAGCTCATGAGATACAAAGCCAGCAGAAAGCCTCCCCCTGCACCAAGTGACAGCATAAAGGTTTCAAACAGATTGTACTCATTACTCGCCATGATCAGGGGTACTGCAATTACCACACAGTTAGCAATCACCAGTACCAGATAGACACCGAAAGAATTAAATAAAACAGGATTGACCTTCCTGAGAATAGTATCTATGGCCTGCACTGTGAGCGAGGTCAAACCGATAAACACCACGATCTGCAGAAAAGTAAGGTTATACGGTTTGAGAACATACTGATAAAAGAACCAGCTCATAATTCCCGTTGCCACCATAACCAAGGTAAACACTACCCCCATACCTTTGGCCGTTGATTTTCTTTTGGAGGTACCAAAGAAAACACAAAGTCCCAGATATTTAGTGAAAACAAAATTATTTATCAGCAGCGCTGTAATGAGAACTGAGAAAAGATAACCTAAATATGACTTTGCCACGGCAAAGCTTTCCGACTCTTTGCTACTTATTCCTTTAATCGAAACAATATGAGTCATCGTTGTATTTAGCGGATCTTTGAATACCAGCGATGCGTTTTTCTTATCATCGGACAAAATCACTTGGTCCAGCACTAATCTTATATCCGGATCATTTTCTTCAAAGATCGTATAATTATTCAGATTTGAGGCAATATCTGGATTTACCGGTGCGGCAAATTCAACAATTATCTCATTTTCCGCCCCAAAGCTTTTATTTTTTATAAATCCGGCAGCCTGAACAACAGACGGCACAAAGAAAAGCAGCAGAGCGGCAAAAAGGAACCTGGTAGTTGCTGTTCTATTCATCATTATTGCCCCTTGGAACGTTTATACTTAATTTCAATATAGTTAAAAAAGGCCATCATCAAGCCCACCACAAAAAATCCTGCACTGGGGAGGATAAAGAACAACAGCGGTTTAAAACCGAGCACATCATAACCAAGTAATGCACCTGAGCCTAAAAGCTCACGGACTACCCCAATCGTTACCATACCGATAAGAAATCCCAAACCCATGCCAAGTCCATCCCAAAAAGAGGAAGTAACGGGTTCTTTACAGGCGAACATCTCAAGCCGCATTGTTATTATGGCAAACGCCACGATGATCTTGACAAATATGCCCATTTTGGCATAAGCATCTGGCATGGCAGCAGCCAGGGTCAAGTCGATTACGGTAACCCATGTTGCAATGGTCAGCGTATAGGAAGGAATCCTGATACGCGGATGTATGACATTTTTGAACAATGAAATCGTCACACTTGAAAATACTTGAACAAACAACACCGCCACGCCAAGCATGAAGCCATTAATTACAGTTGTGGATATACCAACTGCAGGACACATCGACAGTGCCAAACGGAATATTGGATTTTCAGCAAGAATACCGTTAGTAACCAACTGAAAATTTGATTTATCATTAGCCACGATAGAATCCTCTCCTTGTGGTTAGAAAGTAACCGTAATATTCTGGTCTTTGACAACAGAATCAAGCGTATCTATGCGGAAGGCAAATTTCTTAACCATTGCCTTAAGGCCATCGGTTACAGCCACTGTAGATATTGTCGCTCCGGTGAGTGCATAAATGTCATTGCCACGGTATTTCTCCATGACTTTTACAATTTCCTCTGGGGCAATTTTTACTTCAAGTGCTTCAAGATACTCGCTGGGAATTGGTTCTTTAACCACATTCAGACCTTTCAAAACATCGTAAGGCTTATCTTTGAACTGTTTTTTGAAGTAGCTCTGCTCAATCTCACCACCTAAGCCAGGATCCTCCTCATGCTCCAGTACCTCAAATCCGATGATAGAAAAATCTGGACGAATGGCCATCATCACAGCAATATGGGTCTTGTAGCCAGGAAACTTACCGGTGATTAAATAGGCAACCCGCTGGCGATCATCGGTTACAATCTGGGTCTGATCAGCAAAGCGAATCTCGTGACCCGGACCTATTGCCGCCAGAATCGCTGCCTCCCTGTCACCCGCTTCCCGCACTTTGGCTGCATCAAGGTCAACTTCCTGCTGAGTTGCCAATTTACCGTCCAAATCAATTTGTACAAAAAGATACCCTGTAGTTGTTTTAGCATCTGAAGGTAGCAGATAACCGATAAATTGTGCACCGTTCTGGGAAACCACATACCTAAAGATAGTATCCAATGCTACAGATTCCGGGGGTTCCTTCTCAAATCCCAGCAGAGAATAGGCCACCCTCTCTTCCTTGAGATGCTCGTTATGTTTTTTGGCCTTATTGGTAAATACAAAGGTCATCCCCATCACTGTGCCAGCCAGCATACAGGAAATGGTCAACCTGAAGATGATGGTGAGTATATCTTTCATTTATCACCTCCCTGCGGCAAAGCAAAACGCTTCTGCTTGAACCAGCCGTCAAATACTGTGCTCAATGGATTCATGAGTAAAATAGCGTAGCAGATACCTTCAGGGTAGCCGCCTTTAAGTCTGATGAGGACAGTCAAGGCACCTATGCCTATACCGTATGCTATTTGAGCACTCCTATTGGAGGGACTGGTTACATAATCAGTCGCCATATAGATGGCCCCAAGTAATGCCCCTCCTGAGAGGACAGCCAATAAAGGATCCCCGCCGAAATAGCCTTCACCACCAAATATCCAGCTTAGAATAGCAATGGTACCTAATACAGAGACGGGAATATGCCAGGTTATGTATCTCCTATAAAGCAGGTAAGCTCCACCTAAAACCATCATAAAACCTGAAGTTTCACCAATGCAGCCAGGCCGCCAACCCAGAAAGAAGCTGGTATAGAGACTTGCACCCTCACCAAATTTCTGGGTGAAGGCCTCTATGCCCTGTTCTTTGAGTACAGCAAGCGGAGTTGCCGTGGTAACAGCATCTGCAGAACTGAGATATGAGAATATCGCTCCACCTTCGATTGGCTGGAGCCATGCAGAGGTCATTGCCACAGGGAAGGAAGCGAGCAAAAAAGCACGGCCAAGCAGGGCTGGGTTGAAAAAGTTATAGCCAATTCCACCGAGTAAATGCTTGCCGATATAAATAGCAAAAACAGCCGCTAGAATAGGCAGCAGTGGAGACACACCGGGTGGAATAACAAAGGCAATCAACATACCCGTAAGAGCCGCGCTGCCATCTTTAATGGTTACTTCCCTGCCCAATGTTTTTTGGCTTATAGCTTCAACGGCCATACAACTGACCACAGAAACTGCAGCAATTAGAAGGACCTGAATTCCAAAAACAAATACCGACAGGATCAGCGGCGGTACCAAGCAGGCCACCACAGTCCACATGATTTTTTCAACCGACTCATTGCTCTTTATATGCGGAGATATGGAAACTTTCCATAATCCCTGTGGAGCATATGGGTGGTTATCTTGTGCTTGCTGTTCGCTCACGATTCTCCTCAAACCTTATTTGATAGTTGACAAAAACTCCCTATTACCGAGGGCAGTCGACTTTTTTTAACTAATTTCTTTTCGCCTTCATCTTTGCCAATCTGACAAACTGCACCAAAGGTCGTTTGGACGGACAAACATAGGCACATGAACCACATTCAAAACATTCAAAGACACCAAAGGGTTCAGTTTCTTCGGCATGATTTGCTTCTACGTAGACCCCTATCTCTTTCGGTTCAAGCCCCATGGGACAGGCATCAAGACACCAACCACAGCGGATACACTGTGAATGAGGGGTAGTATCTATCTCTTCTTCTGTGAGAAATAGGATAGATGAGGTTGTTTTGGTAATGGGTACATCAAGACTGGAAATGGCAAAGCCCATCATTGGACCGCCCAGGACAATTTTTTTCAGTTCAGGTTTAATTCCGCCCAGGTATTCAACTATATCCTCCAATTTTGTGCCGACCTTAACCAATAGGTTGGCAGGCCGCTGGATCCCTTTACCAGATACGGTGATTACCTTCTCGTATAGGGGCTTTTCCAGGGCAACCGCATCATAAATTGCCCTTGCGGTAGATACGTTCTGGACCACTACCCCAATTGCCGATGGCAAGGCATAACCCGGCACCTTCCGACCAGTAACTGATTGGATAAGTTGCTTCTCACTGCCCTGCGGATATTTCACCTCAAGGGCTTTGACCTGAATATCATAGTCAGCTTCAGCAGCATTAGCAGCAGCTGTACTCAAAGCTTCAATGGATGCCGGTTTATTTGATTCAACACCGATCAAACACTTGCTTATCCCAAGAATATGCAGAATGATTTTTGCACCTTCGATGATCTCATCGGCATGCTCAATCATCTGACGGTGATCAGCGGTGATATACGGTTCACACTCGGCACCATTGAGGACCAACGTATCAACTGGACTTCCCCCTGGTGGAGAAAGTTTCACGTGGGTTGGGAAACCCGCACCACCAATCCCCACAATACCTGCTTCTTTGACCTTACCAAGGAGATCTTTGGTGTCGATGGACTTCCATTCTTTTTTAGGATACTGTGCCGGGGCAGCCTCAGGATCCACAGCAATGGTGATTGACGGCGAACTAGTATGCACCGGGTGAGCTGAAGTAGTGAGGGCCTTGACCTTACCTGAGACCGGAGCGTGCAATGGTACTCCAAGTCCTTTTTTAACTTCGCCAATGACCGCACCTTCGGCAACTTCATCTTTTTTGGCAATAGTTGGAGTGCAAGGAGCACCAATATGCTGGGACAGAATGATTTCTAACTCTGCTGGTACCGGCATGACTTCTATTTGCTGGTCGGCTGTCAATTCTTTGGAGTCTGGTGGGTGTATGCCACCTTTAGGGAAAGTAAATAATGCTGTCATAATATCAACATTTAGTCAAAATATTAAGTTAATCCGGACCTATATGTACTTTGTCTCGGTATCCATGGATGAATCTATTTTATTCCTGCGAAATGACGCATATACTGGATTCTCTGCAAGGCACTCTGATCTTCATCCTCTTGGTAGCTGAGCCTGCCACGAAATTCTTCAATGGAGGTAAAAGATTTTTTCTCCATCCAATCTTCCAGATCTTTCAGCATAGTGTTTATATGTGACGCCCCGTTTTGATAGAGGGATGAAACCACTTGGACTGCATTTGCACCAGCAAGTAACATTTTAATTACACCCTCACCATCATGAACTCCGGTAGAACCGGCGAAATCCTCATCAACCATATTTGCCAGCAAGGCTATCCAGCGCAGTGGCGTGGTAATTTCCTCTGGTGTAGAAAAAACAGGGGCAGAATGTACCGTGAGATTTTCCAGGATAAAATCAGGCCTGTAATACCGGTTGAACAAAACAAATCCCGAAACTTTGCCTGTCCAGCTCAACCTGGAAACTAGATTGGCAAGAGAAGAGGAGTACTTACTCATTTTAAGCGTAATTGGGATGGAAATAAGATTCGATAGATTTTCTAAAACCTCAAAATACACTTTTTCGTAATCCTCACTTTTCTTTTTCGGATCACTTGGTAAAAGTGAGATATTGATCTCAAGGGCATCTGCACCCTCACTTTCAATTGATTTAGCAAATGAAACCCATTCATCGCTGGAAACACAATTAATGGAAGCAATGATCGGAATTCCAGCTTCTCGTTTTGCCTCTCGGACCAACTTCAAGTATTCACTAACAGCATTCTCTCGCGTATACTCACGGATGTAATCATAGGATCCCGGGTAGTCGGTAGCCCAACTTTTGACATTATGATTCAATTCAGCGAGTATCTGTTCCTCAAAGAGTGATTTTAATACGATTGCCGCAGCATTATGATCTGCAAATTCTTTAATTTTATCCAGAGAATTTGTCAGTCCACAGCTTCCCACAATTATGGGATTTTTCAACTGCAATCCGAGGTATTTCGTTGAGAGATTTTTCATTTGTCT